>JADYYY010000010.1:300000-581465 GCA_020853395.1 Acidobacteriota bacterium | reverse complement strand
CTCGAACCAGAACACGTGCATCAACCAGCGGCCGATCGTCAAGGTGGGCCAGCGGGTGTCGAAGGGCCAGGTGCTCGCCGACGGCCCGTGCACGGAGCTGGGCGAGCTGGCGCTCGGCCGGAACGTGATCGTGGCGTTCATGCCGTGGCGCGGCTACAACTTCGAGGACGCCATCCTCGTCTCCGAGCGGCTCGTGCGTGACGACTACTACACGTCTATCCACATCGAGGAGTTCGAGATCGAGGCGCGCGACACGAAGCTCGGGCCCGAGGACATCACGCGGGACATTCCGAACGTGTCGGAGACCTACCTGCGCGATCTCGACGAGAGCGGGATCATCCGCATCGGTGCGAGCGTCAAGCCGGGCGACATCCTGGTCGGCAAGGTCACGCCGAAGGGCGAGACGCAGCTCACGCCCGAGGAGAAGCTGCTCCGCGCGATCTTCGGCGAGAAGGCCGGCGACGTGAAGGACGCGTCGCTCACCTGCCCGCCCGGCATCGAGGGCATCGTCGTGGGCGTCCGGATCTTCTCCCGCAAGGGGATCGAGAAGGACGACCGCGCGAAGCAGATCGAGCAGGACGAGCTCGACCTGATGGAGAAGAACCTCCAGGACGAGATCCGCATCCTGCACGAGGAGACGAAGAAGCGCCTGGTGCAGTTGCTGAACGGCCGCAGCCTGCGGACGGATCTCTTCGACGCCGACGGCCGCGACCGGATCCTCCGCAAGGGCACGACGCTCACGTCCGAGGCCATGGCCGACGTGCCGTTCTCGGCGCTCGTCCGGGCGCGGGTCGAGACCGACGACCTCGGCTTCGAGGACGAGCTGCGCACGATGGAGGATCGGACGGCGCAGCGCGTCGACGTGATTCAGCGCGAGTTCGAGGAGAAGAAGGAGAAGATTCGGCGCGGCGACGAGCTGCCGCCCGGCGTGATCAAGCTCGTCAAGGTCTACGTCGCCATGAAGCGCAAGCTCTCGGTCGGCGACAAGATGGCCGGCCGGCACGGCAACAAGGGCGTCATCGCGCGGATCCTTCCCGAGGAGGACATGCCGTACCTGCCGGACGGGACGCCGGTGGAGATCGTGCTGAACCCGCTGGGCGTGCCGTCGCGCATGAACGTCGGCCAGATCCTCGAGACGCACCTCGGGTGGGCCGCGCACGCGCTCGGCCTCTACTTCGCCACGCCGGTCTTCGACGGCGCGACCGAGGGCGAGATCAAGAAGTGGCTCGAGCAGGCCGGGCTGCCGACCGCCGGCAAGACGCGGCTGTTCGACGGCATGACCGGCGAGGCGTTCGAGCAGAGCGTCACGGTCGGCTACATCTACATGCTCAAGCTGTCGCACTTGGTCGACGACAAGATCCACGCGCGGTCGATCGGCCCGTACTCGCTCATCACCCAGCAGCCGCTGGGCGGCAAGGCGCAGTTCGGCGGCCAGCGGTTCGGCGAAATGGAGGTCTGGGCGCTCGAGGCCTACGGGGCGGCGCACATCCTCCAGGAGCTGCTCACCGCGAAGTCCGACGACGTGACCGGGCGCGCGAAGATCTACGAGGCGATCGTCAAGGGCGACGCGTCGTTCCAGCCCGGGCTGCCGGAGTCGTTCAACGTGCTCATCCGCGAGCTGCAGGCGCTCTGCCTCGACGTCGAGCTGTTGAAGACGCGGGCGCGGCCCGCCCTGGAAGCGGCCCCGGCCGAAGGCGAACCGGCGCCGGAAGCGCCGGTCGGAGCCTGAGACAAGGGCAAAGGGCAAAGGGCAGAGGGCAAAGGAAAGAGGGAAAAGGTGATCGCGCGTCACGGCGCGACACCGGCCGACGCGCCTCTGCCGGCCACGGTAATGGGACGTTTGAGCAACAGGGAGATCCATGAGACCTAATCTCCACGACAAGGGCCAGTTGACCTCGGATTTCGATGCGATTCGCATCAGCCTCGCATCGCCGGAGCGCATTCTCCAGTGGTCGCACGGCGAGGTCACCAAGCCCGAGACGATCAACTACCGGACCTTCAAGCCGGAGCGCGACGGGCTGTTCTGCGCGAAGATCTTCGGGCCGGTGACCGACTGGGAGTGCCTCTGCGGCAAGTACAAGCGGATGAAGCACCGGGGCGTCATCTGCGACAAGTGCGGCGTCGAGGTGACGCAGGCGAAGGTGCGGCGCGAGCGGCTCGGGC
Organism: Acidobacteriota bacterium; assembly: GCA_020853395.1. Lineage (NCBI taxonomy): Bacteria > Pseudomonadati > Acidobacteriota > Acidobacteriota bacterium. Next base: position 579,302 of record JADYYY010000010.1, on the reverse strand, counting down.
ACATCCAGCTCGCCACGCCGGTGAGCCACGTCTGGTTCTTCAAGGGGCTGCCGAGCCGTATCGGGCACCTGCTCGACCTGTCACTGCGCGACCTCGAGCGCATCCTGTACTTCGAGGCGTACGTCGTCGTCGATCCGGGCGACACGGACTTGAAGGACAAGCAACTGCTGAACGAGGAGCAGTTCCGGCAGGAGCGCGAGCGCTGGGGCTTCAAGTTCAAGGCGCAGATGGGCGCCGAAGCGATCAAGGAGATGCTCCGGCGCGTCAACGTGGAGCGTCTGGCCGAAGAGCTGCGCGAGAAGATGCGCAACGAGTCGTCGGCGCAGAAGAAGCTCAAGTACGCCAAGCGGCTGAAGGTCGTCGATGCGTTCCGGCGGTCCACCAACAAGCCGGAGTGGATGATCCTCGACGTGATTCCGGTGATCCCGCCGGAGCTGCGGCCGCTCGTCCCGCTCGACGGCGGCCGGTTCGCCACGTCGGATCTCAACGATCTGTACCGGCGCGTCATCAACCGGAACAACCGGCTGAAGAAGCTCATGGAGCTCAAGGCGCCGGACGTCATCATCCGCAACGAGAAGCGCATGCTCCAGGAGGCGGTCGACGCGCTGTTCGACAACGGCCGCCGCGGCCGCGTGCTGCGCGGGGCGAACAACCGGCCCCTGAAGTCGCTGTCCGACACGCTCAAGGGCAAGCAGGGCCGCTTCCGGCAGAACCTGCTCGGCAAGCGCGTCGACTACTCCGGCCGGTCGGTCATCGTCGTCGGGCCGGAGCTGAAGCTCCATCAGTGCGGCCTGCCGAAGAAGATGGCGCTCGAGCTGTTCAAGCCGTTCATCTACAACAAGCTCGAGGAGCGCGGCCTCGTCTCGACCATCAAGCAGGCCAAGGAGATGGTCGAGCAGCAGCGCTCGGAGGTGTGGGACATCCTCGAGGAAGTCATCCGCGAGCATCCGGTGCTGCTCAACCGCGCGCCGACGCTCCACCGGCTGGGCATCCAGGCGTTCGAGCCCGTGCTGGTCGAGGGCAAGGCGATTCGGATCCACCCGCTCGTCTGCACGGCGTTCAACGCGGACTTCGACGGCGACCAGATGGCGGTGCACATCCCGCTGTCCCCCGAGGCGCAGATCGAAGCCTCGGTGCTGATGATGGCGTCCAACAACGTGCTGTCGCCGGCGTCGGGACAGCCGATCGCGATCCCGTCGCAGGACATCGTGCTCGGGTGCTACTACCTGACGAAGTCGAAGAGCGGCGCGAAAGGCGAGGGCCGGGCGTTCGGCTCGTACGACGACGTCATGCTGGCGCTGGAGGCGGGCGAGGTCGAGACGCTGTCGGCGATCCGGCTGCGCTACACGGGCGACCTGATCGACCTGACGGCGGCGCGCGACTCGCAGGATCTGCTCGAGGCGACGGCCCAGAGGGTCGACGGCCGCACGATCCACACGACGGTGGGCCGCGTGATCTTCAACAACGCGCTGCCGAAGGAGATGCCGTTCATCAACGGTCTCCTGAAGAAGAAGGGGCTGCAGCAGGCGGTCCGGTACTGCTACCTGAAGCACGGGCTCGAGAAGACGGTCGAGATGCTCGACAGCCTCAAGAACCTGGGCTTCACCTATGCGACGCGATCGGGCCTGTCGATCGGCATCAACGACCTGATCATCCCGGCGAAGAAGGTCGACTTCGTCGAGGCGGCGCGCGACGAGGTCATCAAGGTCGAGGGCCAGTACCAGGAAGGCGCGATCACGAACGGCGAGCGCAAGAACAAGGTCATCGCCATCTGGTCGGAGGTCACCGAGCGCATCGCCGACGAGATGTTCGGCGAGATGGAATCGCTCGACAAGTCGGGGCGGAGCTTCAATCCCGTCTACGTCATGGCGGACTCCGGCGCCCGGGGCAGCAAGCAGCAGATCCGGCAGTTGGCCGGCATGCGCGGCCTGATGGCCAAGCCGTCGGGCGAGATCATCGAGACGCCGATCACGTCGAACTTCCGTGAAGGGCTCACGGTGCTGCAGTACTTCATCTCGACGCACGGCGCGCGGAAGGGGCTGGCCGACACGGCGCTGAAGACCGCCGACTCGGGATACCTGACGCGCCGCCTGGTGGACGTGGCGCAGGACGTCATCATCTCGGAGATGGACTGCGGCACGATGGACGGGCTCGAGGCGCGCGCCATCATCGATTCGGGCGGCGAGATCATCGAGCGGCTGAGCGACCGCATCATCGGCCGCGTCGCGCTCGACGCGATCGTCGATCCCTCGTCTGGCGAGGTGATCGTCCCGGCCGGCGGCGAGATCGACGAGACGCTCGCCGACCGCGTCGAGGACGCGGGCATCGAGCGCGTGAAGGTGCGCTCGGTGCTCAACTGCGCGTCGCGCCGCGGCGTGTGCGCGAAGTGCTATGGCCGTGATCTGGCGACCGGGCAACTCGTCGAGCTCGGGCTGGCAGTGGGCGTCATCGCCGCGCAGTCCATCGGCGAGCCCGGCACGCAGTTGACGATGCGCACCTTCCACATCGGCGGCACGGCGTCGCGCGTCGCCGACCAGTCGACCCTCGAGACCCGGCACACCGGAACCGTCCGGTTCGACGGCATCCTCGCGGTCGAGGGGAGGGCCGAGGCCGGCCGCGGCGGCGCCGAGGCGGTGCGGCCGCTGATCGTGATGAACCGCAGCGGCTCGATCAACATCGTGGACGACAAGGGCGTGGTCCGCGAGCGCTACTCGGTCGTCTACGGCGCGCACCTCAAGGTGCGCGACGGCCAGCACGTCGAGAAGGGCCAGATCCTCGTCGAGTGGGACCCGTACACGTTCTCGATCCTCACCGAGGGCGGCGGCACGGCCAGGTTCAAGGACATCATCGACAAGGTCACGGTGCACGAGGACGTCGACGAGGTGACCGGTCTCTCGCGGCTGATCATCGTGGACTCGCCGGACGAGAAGAAGCAGCCGGCGATCGAGGTGGTCGGGCCGGACGGCACGGTGCTGCACAAGTACCACATGCCGTCGAACGCGCACCTCATGGTGGCCAACGGCGAGGCCCTCTACCCGGGCGACGTCCTCGCCAAGATCCCCCGAGAGACGACGAAAACGAAGGACATCACCGGCGGTCTGCCGCGCGTCGTGGAGCTGTTCGAAGCGCGCAAGCCGCGCGAGACGGCGATCATCTCGGAGATCGACGGCACGGTCCGCCACGGCGGCATCGTCAAGGGGCTCCGCAAGATCCTGGTGGTGCCCGACGATGGCAGCGAGCCGCGCGAGTACTCGCTGCCGCGCGGCGTGCACGTCAACGTGCAGGAGGGCGACCGGGTCCATGCCGGCGAGCCGCTCATGGACGGCCCGCGCAACCCGCACGACATCCTCGCCGTGCTCGGCGAGCGCGAGCTGCAGGCCTACCTGGTCAACGAGATCCAGGAGGTGTACCGGCTGCAGGGCGTCAGCATCAACGACAAGCACATCGAGGTCATCGTCCGCCAGATGATGCGATGGGTGCGGGTCGAGGAAGTGGGCGACACCGAGTTCCTCATTGAGGAGCAGGTGGACAAGTTCCGCTTCCAGGAGGAGAACGAGCGCGTCCTCGCGCAGGGCGGCATGCCGGCCAAGGGACGGCCGATGCTGCTCGGCATCACGAAGGCGTCGTTGTCGACCGACTCGTTCATCTCCGCGGCGTCGTTCCAGGAGACCACGCGCGTGCTGACCGAGGCGTCGATCTCGGGCAAGGTGGACTACCTGCGCGGGCTGAAGGAGAACGTCACGATGGGCCGCCTGATTCCGGCCGGAACCGGATTCGAGTGGTACCGGCACATCGGCATCCCGCGGGACGAGCCGCCACCGCCACCGCCGCCGTCGCCCGAGGAGCTCGAAGCGCAGCGCGAGATGGACGACTACGCCGACATCGACTTCAACATGAAGGACGACATGGAGTGACGGCGCGCCGGACCGATCGGCCATTCGAGGATGGCCGGTTGCGCTGGCGAGTGAGGATCGGCGGATCGCGCGAGTGAGCGTCAGCGACGGGCGCGCCGGGACACCGGCGCGCCCGTTGTGTTTGGCGCGGACAGCAGAGCCGCTTGCGACCGGCGGCGAACGTTGGTTCGTGTGTTCAGGACGCGGCGCGGTCGCGCGCGTGCCGTCGATCCGGTCATCTTCGCTGTGTAGACTAGACGCGGTGCCGGCCCGTTCGCCGGTCCCGGTGAACGCCAGCGCCCGTCCTGTCGTAGTAAGGCCCGTGCCGCTGTCGCTTTGAGATAGGATCCCCCAGCTTATGAACGACCGATCGGCCTCACCCCTGAGCACGGCCAACCCCTACTTCCCGGCGATTCTCCTGCTGTTCGTGGGCAGCGGGTGCGCGGCCCTGATCTACGAGATCGTCTGGTTCCAGCTCCTGCAGCTGGTCATCGGGTCCTCGGCGATCTCGCTGGGCGTGCTGCTCGGGACGTTCATGGGCGGCATGTGCCTCGGCAGCTTCGTCCTGCCTCGGTACATCGATCCGCGGCACCATCCTCTTCGCGTCTATGCCTACCTCGAGCTCGGCATCGGCGCGATGGGATTGCTCCTGCTGTTCGGCATGCCGCTCGTCAACGGCATCTACGCGGCGATCGGTGGCGGCCACGTGGCCGTGCGCGCGATCGTCGCCGCGTTGTGCCTGCTGCCGCCGACGCTGATGATGGGCGCGACGCTGCCGGCCATCGCCCGCTGGGTCCGAACGACGCCCGAAGGCGTGTCCTGGCTCGGGTTCTTCTACGGAGGCAACATCGCGGGCGCCGTGCTCGGCAGCCTCGGCGCCGGCTTCTATCTGCTGCGCGTGTACGACAGCGCCGTCACGACGTTCGTCGCCGCGGCGCTCAACGTGGCGGTGGCGGTGGCGGCGCTCGCCATCACGCGCGTGACCTCGCACGAGCCCGAGCCGGAACCGGCCGGCGGCGTGGTCCGGGCCGAAGGCTCGGGCGTCGTCTATCTGGCGATTGCGCTGTCGGGCATGACGGCGCTCGCGTCCGAGGTCCTGTGGACGCGCTTGCTGTCGCTGCTGTTCGGGGCGACGGTCTATGCCTTCTCGCTGATTCTCGGCGTGTTCCTGTTCGGCCTCGGCATCGGCAGCAGCCTGGGGTCGGCGATCGCGCGCAGCACGGCACGGCCGCGCGCGGCGCTCGGCTGGTGCCAGCTCCTGCTCTGCGGCGCCATGGGCTGGGCGGCATACATGCTGATGCGCTCGCTGCCGTATTGGCCCATCAATCCGTCGATTGCGTCGGACCCGTGGTTCAACTTCCAGCTCGACATGGTGAGATGCCTCTGGGTCGTGCTGCCTGGCGCGATCCTCTGGGGCGCCAGCTTTCCGCTTGCGCTCGCTGCGGTCGCCGCGCCTGGGCAGGATGCCGGCAGGCTCGTCGGCGGCGTGTACGCGGCCAATACCGTGGGGGCCATCGTCGGATCGCTCGTGTCGGGGCTGGTGATGGTCGTCTACTTCGGCACGCCCGAAGCCCAGCAGATCCTGATTATCGTCTCGGCCCTGTCCGGGCTGATGCTGCTCGCCCCCGTGATTACCGAGCAGGTCGGGTCGAGGACGCAGCGATGGGTGATGACCGTGCTGCTCGTCGCCGCCACCGGTGCCGCCGGCCTCGTCGTGCGTTCGATGCCGGACGTGCCCGGCATCCTCGTCGCGTACGGCCGCTACGCCGCGACCTGGGTCGGGCTCACCGACATCATCTACGTCGGCGAAGGGATGAATGCGTTCGTCGCCGTGTCCCAGACGTCGACCGGCGTCCGCAACTACCACAACGCCGGCAAGGTGCAGGCCTCGAGCGAGCCTCAGGACATGCGGCTGCAGCGGATGCTCGGCCACTTCACGCACCTGATTCCGAAGGCGCCGAAGAACGCCCTCGTCATCGGCTGCGGCGCCGGCGTCACGGCCGGCGCGGTGTCGATCGGCCCGCTCGTCGAGCACATGACGATCGCCGAGATCGAGCCGCTGGTGCCGGCGTCCGTCTCGAAGTACTTCGGCGAGCACAATTACAACGTCGTGGACAACCCCAAGGTCACGGTCCACATCGACGATGCCCGCCACTTCCTGCTGACGACCGACCAGATGTTCGACGCGATCACGTCGGACCCGCTCGACCCGTGGGTGAAGGGGGCGGCGACGCTCTACACGCGGGAGTTCTTCGAGATCGTGAAGCGGCATCTGAATCCCGGCGGCGTCGTGACGCTGTTCGTGCAGCTCTACGAGAGCAATCCCGCGGCGGTGAAGAGCGAGATCGGCACTTTCCTCGAGGCGTTTCCCAACGGCGTCGTCTGGGGGAACACGAACAACGGGCAGGGCTACGACCTCGTGCTGATGGGCCAGGTCGAGCCGACGAAGATCAACGTCGACGAGCTGCAGGCCAGGCTCGACGATCCGAAGTTCGCGCAGGTGAAGCAGTCGCTGGCGGAGATCGGCATCTTCTCGGCCGTGGACCTGCTCTCGAACTACGCCGGCACGGCCAGCGACCTGGCGCCGTGGCTCAAGGACGCGGCGATCAATCGCGACCGGAACCTGAAGCTGCAGTATCTCGCCGGGATGGGGCTGAACCTCTATCAGAGCGGTCCGATCTACGCCGACATGCTCCAGTACGCCAAGTATCCTGAGCACCTGTTCGAGGGATCGCCCGCGTCGATCCAGGCGGTTCGCGACGGCATCCAGCGGACGATCGGTCGCACGCTCGGCCGGTAGGTGCGCCCGGTCGCCACCGCGTTGCTCGTCGGCGCGCCGCGCACGGCTCGAGGCTCCGGTGTAGACTGAAGCGCGAGACTCCCTATGATTCCAACCCGCGTGCGTGGCGCAGCCATTGCGGCGTGCATGCTCGTCGTGCTGGCACCAGCGGCCGTCCGGGTGCGTGCGGCGCCCGACACGCTCCCTGAGCGGCTCACCGATCAGGAGTTGTGGACGCTCTCGCAGCAGATGTCGGAGCCGAACGGCTACTTCCGGTCCGACAACCTGCTGTCGAACGAGATCTACTACCCGGCGGTGCTCCCAGATCTTCTGCAGCGGGTGAAGCCTGGCGCGGTCTACCTCGGCGTCGGCCCCGAGCAGAACTTCAACTACATCGTCGCGCTGAAGCCGAAGATGGCGTTCATCACCGACGTGCGGAGGGGCAACCTCCACACCCAGTTGATGTACAAGGCGCTCGTCGAGATGTCGACGACGCGCGCGGACTTCTACGCGCGTCTCTTCACGAAGCCGCGGCCCGACGGGCTCGCCGACGATGCGCCGGTGTCCGAGATCGTGCGCCGGTTCGCCGAAGTGGCCACCTCGGGCGAGGAGGTCTATCGCGAGAACCTCGAGGCCATCAGGAACCATCTCACGAAGTCGCCGCACCGGTTCCCGCTCTCGGCCGAGGATCTCGACGGCATCGAGTACGTCTATCGCAACTTCTACTGGTTCGGCCCCTCGATCACCTACAACTCGTCGAGCGGCGGCGGCAACCGCAGCAGCATGTCGACGTACGCGGCGCTGATGACCGTGACCGACAATGCCGGCGCCGCGACGAGCTATCTGGCGTCCGAGGAAGCCTTCGCCTTCCTTCGCGCGCTCGAAGCGCGGAACCTGGTCGTGCCGATCGTCGGCAATTTCGGCGGGCCGAAAGCGCTGCGAGCCGTCGGCGCGTACGTTCGCGAACACGGCGCCGTCGTGGGGGCGTTCTACCTGTCCAACGTCGAGCAGTACTTGAACCAGGACGGCATCTGGAGCACCTTCTGCGCGAACGTGGCGACGATGCCGCTCGACGAGTCGAGCACGTTCATCCGGTCGGGCGGCGGCGGATTCGGCTGGGGCGGCGGGTTGACCAACCGGCTGGGATCGATGGCGGCCGAAACGCGCGTATGTGGCGGTTCGCAGGACTGATGGTCGTGGGGCGCCGCCGGCTGTCTGACGATCGCCGGCGCCTTCGCCGCCTGTGGTTCGCCGCGATCCTGCTCTGCGCCATCGGCGGGGCGGTGGCCGCGCGGCCGGCCATGTTGGGCCGAGCTGGCATCGCTGCAACGGCGGCGGAGCTGCCGGAGCACCTGACCGATCAGCAGTTCTGGACCTTGTCCTCGTCGTTCTCCGAGCCAGGCGGGACGTTCCACTCCGACAACTTCGTGTCGAACGAGGGCCGCTTCCAGACGGTCATTCCCGACCTGCTTCGCCGGGTGAAGCCGGGCGGCTTCTACGTCGGCGTCGGCCCGGAGCAGAACTTCACGTACATCGCGGCCGTGCGGCCCCGGATGGCGTTCATCGTGGACATCCGCCGCGGCAACCTGCAGGAGCATCTGCTGTACAAGGCGCTCATGGAGCTGTCGGCCGACCGCGCGGACTTCCTGGCGCGGCTGTTCTCGCGTGAGCGGCCGTCGCTGCCGCGAGGAGCGAGCGTCGAAGCGCTGTTCGCGGCGATCGAGGGCGTGCCGGCCAGCGAAACGCGGTATCGCCGGACGCTGAACGATGTGCTCGAACGGCTCGCCACGGGCCGGCGGCTGCCCTTGACGGCCGAGGATCGCGCCGGCATCGAGTACGTCTATCGGACCGCCTTCTTCGCGGACGGTCCGGATCTGAATTACCGCCTGACGGGCCAGGGGCCGCGCGGATTCGGCGGACGAGGAATGGGCACGCCCACCTACGCCGATCTCATGGCCATGGACGACGGCGCCGGTGAGCAGCGCAGCTACCTCGCGACCGAGGCGAACTTCGCCTTCGTGAAGGATCTCCAGATGCGCAACCTCATCGTGCCGGTCGTGGGCGATTTCGCCGGGTCCAAAGCGTTGCGCTCCGTGGGGCAGTACGCGCGCCAGCACGGCGCCACGGTGGACGCGTTCTACCTGTCCAACGTGGAGCAGTACCTCCGGCAGGACGGGAAGTGGACGGCGTTCTGCGCCAACGTCGCGGCAATGCCGACGACGGCGTCGAGCACGTTCGTCCGGACGGTGCGTGGTGGCGGTGGCCGCGGCGGCGCGATGTTCACGTCGTCGCTCGCGGGGATCCAGGCCGAGACGCATGGATGTGCCGTGCCGTCACGCTGAGGGCGCCGGGCAATGACGAGACGCCGGTGGCTGCTCGGTGTCGTGCTGGCGCTGTGTGCGGCGTCGATGTCGGTGTCGCTCGGCACCCGTGCAGCGCCCTCCACGCTCCCCGATCGTCTGGCGGATTCGGAGTTCTGGCGGCTGGTCGCCGACTTCTCCGAGCCCAACGGCTACTTCGACTCCGACAACCTCCTGTCGAACGAGGACACCTTTCAGACCGTCATCCCCGAGCTCGTCCAGACGATTCCTCCCGGCGGCGTCTACCTCGGCGTCGGTCCCGAGCAGAACTTCTCGTACATCATCGCGGTCAGGCCGGCGCTGGCGTTCATCACGGACGTGCGGCGTGGCAACCTGCATCTCCACCTGCTCTACAAGTCGCTCATCGAGCAGTCCGCGTCGCGCGCGGAGTTCCTGTCGCGGCTGTTCGGCAGGCGCGTGCCGGCGGGCGTGGGGCCCGGCTCCACGGTAGAGTCGTTGATGCGTGCCTATGGCGAGGCGCGCCCCGACCGCGAGTACGTCGAGGCAACGATGGCGGCCGTGGCGCAGAACCTGACGCAGGGCCACGGGTTTGCACTCGACGCGGACGATCTGCCGGAGATTCGACATGTCTACGAGCAGTTCGTTGCCGCTGGCCCGGAGCTCCGGTTCGTCAGCAGCCGGTCCGGAAACTGGTATCCGACGTTCGCTGAGATCCAGGTGGCGACGGATGCGGCGGGCCAGCAGCGCGGCTATCTCGCCGACGAGCAACGGTTCCAGCGGCTCAGGGACCTCCAGCAGAGGAACGCGATCGTGCCGATCGTCGGGAACTTCGGCGGTCCGAAAGCGTTGCGGGCGATTGGCGCCTACGTCGCCGGTCACGGAGGGGTGGTGAGCGTCTTCTACACGTCGAACGTCGAGCGCTATCTGTTCCAGGACGGCACGTGGACGACGTTCATGAACAACGTGGCGGCGATGCCGCTTGCGCCGCACAGCACGTTCATCCGATCGTGCTTCGACAGTTGCTCCTCGTTCGGCGGATCGCGCGCCGTCTCGCTCTTGGACTCGATGCCGGGGCTGATCGCGGACCTGAGCGCCGGCCGCGTCCGGTCGTATCGGGACGTGCTCGCGCACGGTCATGGACGTTAGGCGATGATTCGCGCCGTGCGCATGGATCGTCGTCGCCGCGGGCTGGCCGTCGCGGTGGTGCTGGCGGCCTCGGTGGTGTGGCTGCCGGCGTCGGGCGCCGTCCAGAACAAGGCCCTGCCCGAGTCGCTCAGCGACAAGGAGTACTGGGCGCTCGTCGACGAGCTCTCGGAGCCGGGTGGCTATTTCCAGTCGGAGAACCTCGTCGGCAACGAGCGTGCGCTGCAGCACGTCGTGCCTGCGTTGCGCGCGATGCCACGGCAGGGGGTGTACCTCGGCGTCGCGCCGGATCAGAACTTCACCTACATCGTTGCGCTCGAGCCGCGCCTCGCGTTCATCGTCGACATCCGCCGCGGCAACCTGCTCGAGCACCTGATGTACAAGGCCATCATCGAGCTGTCGGCCAGCCGCGCGGAGTCCCTGTCGCGGCTGTTCTCGAGAGCACGGCCGGACGGGCTCGACGACCGCACGCCCGTGGTTGCGTTGGTGGACGCCTACCGTCCGGCGGTGCCGAGCGAGGAGCTGTACGCGGCGAACCTGCAGCAGATCCTGGCGCACCTGATCGAGACGCACGGCTTCGACCTGTCGGAGGCCGACGTCGGCGGTCTCACGACCATTTACCGGATGTTCTTCGAGCACGGCCCGTCGTTGACGTACTCGATGGGCGGGTTCGCGATGCGCAACATGCCCGAGTACGCCGACATGCTGACGTCGACCGATCTCAACGGCGAGCGCCATTCGTACCTCGCGACCGAGACGAACTACCAGTGGCTCCGGGCGTTCCAGACGCGGAATCTGCTCGTCCCCGTCGTGGGCGACTTCGCCGGCCCCAAGGCGTTGCGGGCCATCGGGGCCTATCTCTCGGCCCGCGGTGCGGTGGTCTCGGCGTTCTACACCTCGAACGTGGAGCAGTACCTGTTCCGCAACGCCGTCGCCGAGCTGTTCTATGCGAACCTGGGGGCGCTGCCCATCGACGAGCGCAGCGTGATCATCCGGTCGGCGCTGCAGCGCAACGTCATGGACCCGATTCGGGATCTGCTGCAGCAGGTCGAGGCCGGCCGCATCACGGTGTATTCCGACGTGACGAGCCGCGGCGCCGTGCGGTAGTCGATGCCGAGGGAACCGCGTCGGCTCGTGGTCAGGTGGTGGCGGCCGATCGCGGTCCTCGTCGCCGCGCTCGCCGGCCTGGCCGGCACTGCCGGGGCACACCGGTCCGGCGTCGGTGACCGGACGCGGATCGCGCGCGCGGATGCGCCGGCCGTCCAGCAGGCGACGCGCGCCGAGGCCCGCTCGCGCCTCCCGGCGCGGCTCACCGATCAACAGTTCTGGACGTTGTCGACGGAGCTGTCGGAGCCGAACGGCTTCTTCCGCTCCGAGAACCTCGTCTCCAACGAGCACACGTATCAGTACGTCATCCCGGCGCTCCAGCGGCTGGTGCCGCGCGGCGGCGTCTATCTGGGCGTGGCTCCGGATCAGAACTTCACCTACATCGTGGCGACTGAGCCGCGCATGGCCTTCATCGTGGACATCCGGCGGGGCAACCTGCTCGAGCACCTGATGTACAAGGCCATCATCGAGCTGTCCGCCGATCGCGCGGACTTCCTGGCGCTGCTCTTCTCGAAGCCCCGGCCGCCGGGTATCGCCGCGTCGGCCAGCGTCGACGCGCTGTTCGCCGCGTTCGCGCCGGTGGCGACGAGCGAGGACCTCTATCGCCAGAACGCGCGGCGGATCCGCGACGTGCTGCTCAGGAAGCACGGCTTGCCGCTGTCGGCGACGGACCTCGATCAGCTCGAGTCGATCTACTTCGCGTTCTTCTGGGACGGTCCCGGCCTGCGGTACTCCACCGGGCCGTCGTTCGGCTGGCGCGGACGCGGCGGGCCGGGCAACTTCCCGACCTATCAGGATCTGATGGTCGTGACCGATTGGGAGGGGCGCCCGCGCAGCTACCTCGCCTCCGAGGCGAACTACCGGTTCCTCAGGGGCCTTCAGGAGCGGAACCTGGTCGTGCCGGTCGTCGGCAACTTCGCCGGGCCGAAGGCGCTGCGCGGCGTCGGGCGGTACCTCCGCCAGCGTGGCGCGACGGTGTCGGCCTTCTACGTCTCCAACGTCGAGCAGTACCTCTTCCAGGACGGCCTGTTCGACGATTTCGCGCACAACGTCGCGTCGCTGCCGCTCGACGAGTCGAGCACGTTCATCCGATCGGTGTCGGCGAGGTTCGGTTATGCCGGGGAGATGCTCGGCCCCGATGGGCGCGCGAGCGCGCTCGACCCCATCAAGGCGTTCGTGCGCGACGCGACCGCCGGGCGGATCACCTCGTATTTCAGCCTCAACGAGCGGTCGCGCTGATTGCGGCGGGGCGAGTCAGGCGGCCGGGAGCAAAGACTCGGCCGCCGGTTCCTTGACGCGCCGGAACCACCGTGCTAATCTCGCAAGGTTATTTTCGAGCCTGGGACACCCTATCTAGGCTCGCTCCAGTCGAAGCGCTTCAGCTTCCTGGTTGTTTCCGCGCAGCGACGCGACGCCGATGGTGTCGCACGGCTCGCTGCCATGCTGACTCGCAGCAATAGGGGAGAGTCCCGGGCGCCGAGGGGTGCCTCTTAGGCCGGGGACGAAGGAAGCGCGCCGCGGGCGGCGCGTGGGTGGCCCATTTCGGGGTGGAGTGTCTAGTGCCGACGATTAGCCAACTGGTCCGCCAAGGGCGCGAGAAGGTGCTGAGCAAGACGAAGAGCCCGGCGCTGCAGAGCAGTCCGCAGAAGCGCGGCGTCTGCGTGCGCGTCTTCACGCAGACGCCGAAGAAGCCGAACTCGGCGCTGCGCAAGGTCGCGCGTGTGAGGCTGACGAACGGCATCGAGGTGACGACCTACATTCCCGGCGTCGGCCACAACCTCCAGGAGCACTCTCTGGTCCTGATTCGGGGCGGCCGCGTGAAGGATTTGCCGGGCGTGCGCTACCACGTCGTGCGCGGCACGCTCGACGCGGTGGGCGTGGCGGGTCGCATGCAGGGGCGGTCGAAATACGGCGCCAAGCGCCCGAAGAAGTAGGAACCGGTCATGCCACGACGACGAGAGATTCCGAAGCGCGAGGTCCCGGCGGACCCGATCTACAGCAGCCCGCTCGTGACGAAGTTCATCAGCACGATCATGCGCGGCGGCAAGCGTTCGACGGCCGAACGCATCATGTACCAGGCCCTCGAGATCGTGAAGGAGAAGTCGGCCGACGATCCGCTCAAGGTGTTCAAGAAAGCCATCGACAACGTGCGCCCGAGCCTCGAGGTGAAGTCGCGCCGCGTCGGCGGCTCGAACTATCAGGTGCCGGTCGAGGTCAACCCGAATCGTCGTCTGTCGCTGGCGATTCGCTGGGTGGCGTCGTACGCGCGCGAGCGCGGCGACGGCAAGACGATGCAGGAGAAGCTCGCGAACGAGTTCCTCGACGCGGCGAATCTCCGCGGTGGGGCCGTGAAGAAGCGGGAAGACACCCATCGCATGGCCGAGGCGAACAAGGCGTTCGCCCACTATCGCTGGTAACGGACGCGGCGCCACGGCCTGACGCCGGCGCCCAGGAATCGGACACGCTGCAATGGCTCGCCAAGTACCCCTGAATCGTTGTCGGAACATCGGCATCATGGCCCACATCGATGCCGGCAAGACGACGACCACGGAGCGCATCCTCTTCTACACCGGCATCACCTACAAGATCGGTGAGGTGCACGAAGGGACCGCCGTCATGGACTGGATGGCGCAGGAGCAGGAGCGCGGGATCACGATCACGTCGGCCGCGACGACCTGCACGTGGCGCGATCACCGGATCAACATCATCGACACGCCCGGCCACGTGGATTTCACCGCCGAGGTCGAGCGGTCGCTGCGCGTGCTGGACGGCGCCGTCGCGGTGTTCGACTCGGTCGCCGGCGTCGAACCGCAGTCCGAGACGGTCTGGCGCCAGGCCGACAAGTACCGCGTGCCGCGGATCTGCTTCGTCAACAAGATGGACCGGATCGGCGCCAACTTCCTGCGCACGTTCGAGCAAATCAAGACGAAGCTCCAGGGCAACCCGGTCGCGATTCACCTGCCCATCGGCACCGAGGACAAGTTCGTCGGCGTCGTCGATCTCATCCAGATGAAGGCGATCCGGTGGAAGGACGAGGCCATGGGCGCCGCCTACGTCGTCGGCGAGATCCCGGCCGACATGGTCGACCAGGCGAAGGAGTTCCGCGAGCAGTTGATCGAGAAGGTCAGCGAGGTGGACGATCGGATCCTCGAGAAGTACCTCCACGGGCAGGACGTCACCGAGGACGAGATCAAGGCGGCGCTGCGCAAGCGCACGGTCGACTCCGTCCGCTCGGAAGACGCGGCGTTCGTGCCGGTCATCTGCGGGTCGGCGTTCAAGAACAAGGGCGTCCAGCCGCTGCTCGACGCGGTCGTCGACTTCCTGCCGTCGCCGGTGGACATCCCGGCAGTGTCCGGGATCGATCCGAACGGCGCCGAGGGCGCGACCGTCGAGCGCGCGGCGAAGGACGAGGCGCCGTTCTCCGCGCTGGCGTTCAAGATCATGACCGACCCGTTCGTCGGGCAGTTGACCTTCATTCGCGTGTACTCGGGCGTCATGACCTCCGGCATGGCGGTCTACAACGCGACGAAGCAGAAGTCCGAGCGGATCGGGCGGCTGCTGAAGATGCACGCGAACAAGCGGGAAGAGATCAAGGAGGTCTACGCGGGCGACATCGCCGCGGCGGTCGGCCTCAAGTCCGTCTCGACGGGCGACACCGTCTGCGACGAGAAGACGCCGGTCATCCTCGAGGCGATGGACTTCCCGGAGCCGGTCATCTCGCTCGCGATCGAGCCGAAGACCAAGGCCGATCAAGAGAAGCTCGGTCTCGGCCTCGCCAAGCTGATGGCCGAGGACCCGACGTTCCGCGTCAACACCGACGTCGAGACGGGGCAGGTCGTGATCCGCGGGATGGGCGAGCTGCACCTCGAGATCATCGTCGACCGGCTGAAGCGCGAGTTCGGCGTCGAGGCGACGGTCGGCAAGCCGCAGGTCGCCTACAAGGAGACGATCACCCGCGGCGCCGAGGGCGAGGGCCGGTACGTCAAGCAGACGGGCGGCCGGGGCCAGTACGGCCACGCGAAGATCCGGCTGTTGCCGCGCAAGCCCGGCGAGGGCTACGAGTTCGACAACCAGATCGTCGGCGGCTCGATCCCCAGGGAGTTCATCAAGCCGATCGACATGGGGATCCGCGAGGCGATGACAACGGGCGTGCTCGCCGGGTACCCGATGGACGACGTGAAGATCGAGCTGTACGACGGCTCGTTCCACGACGTCGACTCGAGCGAGATGGCGTTCAAGATCGCCGGGTCGATGGCCTTCAAGGACGCGGCGAAGAAGGCCCATCCCGTGCTGCTCGAGCCGGTGATGCGGGTGGAGGTCGTCGTCCCCGAGGAGTACATGGGCGACGTGATCGGCGACATCACCAGCCGGCGCGGCCATCTGCAGTCGATGGAGGCGCGCGGCGGTTCGCAGGTCATCAACGCGCGCGTGCCGCTGTCCGAGATGTTCGGCTATGCGACCGACCTCCGGTCCCGGACGCAGGGACGGGGCGCCTATTCGATGCACTTCGACCGCTACGAACAGGCGCCGGGGTCGGTCAGTGAAGAAGTCATTGCGAAGGTGCAGGGGAAATAGCCCATGGCCACAGCGTTCAGTGAGAAGATCCGCATCCGCCTGAAGGCGTACGACTACCGGCTGCTCGACCAGTCGACGACCGAGATCGTCGACACGGCCAAGCGCACGGGCGCGCGTCTGGCTGGGCCGGTGCCCCTGCCGACCGAGTTGAACAAGTGGACGGTGCTGCGGTCGCCGCACGTGGACAAGAAGTCGCGCGAGCAGTTCGAGATCCGGACGCACAAGCGGCTGATCGACATCTTCGAGCCGACGTCGCAGACGGTGGACGCGCTGATGAAGCTGGATCTGCCGGCCGGCGTCGACGTCGAAATCAAGGCGTTCGGCAAGGAACACAAGTAAGCGCGACGAAGCGCCCGGGGCGTGCACGCGGTGCCGCCCCGGCGTTTGTGAGGGGTGAGTGATGGTCAGCGGAATCATCGGTCGCAAGGTGGGGATGACCCAGGTCTTCGAGACGGACGGGACCGTCGTGCCGGCGACCGTCATCAAGGCCGGGCCGTGCGTCGTCGTGCAGGCCAAGACGGCGCAGACGGACGGCTACGAGGCCGTGCAACTCGGCCTCGTGGACGAGCGGCCGGCGAAGGCGAACAAGGCGACGGTCGGACATCACAAGCGCGCGAACGTGCCGCCGACCGCTCTGCGGCGGGAGATGAAGGTGGTCAAGGGCGCTGAGGCGCCCAAGCCCGGCGATCAGGTGCTCGTGAACATGTTCAACGCCGGCGACCGCGTGGACGTCGTCGCCGCCAGCCGCGGCAAGGGGTTCCAGGGGGTCATGAAGCGGCATCACTTCGCCGGTGGCGCGGCGACGCACGGCTCGATGTTCCACCGGGCGCCCGGGTCGATCGGCGCATCGTCGTTTCCGTCGCGCGTCGTGAAGGGCATGCGCGCGGCCGGCCGGATGGGCGGCGGGCGCGTGACGACGCGCAACCTGAAGGTCGTCGGCGTGGACGTCGAGCGCCATCTGCTCGTGCTGCGCGGCGCCGTGCCGGGCGCGCCCGGCGGCGTGGTGGTGGTGCGGCGGGCGGTCGCGGCGAAGCCGGAGCCGCAGGTGCAGGTCGTCAAGAAGAAGGGCAAGAAGTAGGGACTGCGTCATGAAACTCGATGTCGTGAACTCGCAGAACCAGAAGATCGACTCGCTCGACCTGAACGACGCGGTGTTCGCGGGGCTCGTCAAGACCGACCTCATCTGGGAGTCGGTGGTGCACCAGAACGCGTCCGAGCGGCGCGGCACCCACATGACGAAGAACCGCGCGCTCGTCAGCGGGAGCGGCAAGAAGCCCTATCGTCAGAAGGGCACGGGCCGCGCGCAGGTCGGGTCGACGCGGACGCCGCTCTGGCGGCACGGGGGCACGGTGTTCGGCCCGCAGCCGCGCAGCTACGCGTATGCGATCCCGCGGAAGGTCGAGCGGGGGGCGCTGCGCGCGGCGCTGGCGTCGCGGTTGCAGGAAGGCGCCGTCACGGTCGTCGACGCGCTCGAGGCCGCCGAGATCAAGACCAAGGCCGCAGCCGAGCTGCTGCGCCGGCTCGGCGCGAGCGGGCGCACGCTCGTCGTGGACGTGAAGCTCGACGACAAGTTCAACCGGTCGGCGCGCAACATCGCCGGCATCACGCTCGTGGCGAGCGGCCGTCTCACGGCGCGCGACGTCGTGGGCGCGCGCCGGATCATCGCGACGCGCGCGGCGCTCGAGCGGCTGCAGGAGGTGCTCGCATGAAGCTCACCGACGTCATCCGCCGGCCGCTCGTCACCGAGAAGACGACGATCGCCCGCGAGACGGCCGCCGTCGCGGTGTTCGAGGTGGCGCGCGACGCCACGAAGATCGACGTGAAGCGCGCGGTCGAGAAGCTGTTCGGCGCGAAGGTCGCGTCGGTTCGGACCGGGATCGCGCACGGAAAGTTCAAGCGTCAGGGGCGGTTCGTCGGCCAGCGGCCCGACTGGAAGAAGGCCTGGGTCCGCTTCAAGCCGGGCGAGAAGCTGCCGGAGTTCCTGGAGGGGGCCTGATCATGCCGATTCGCACGTATCGACCGACCTCCGCCGGTCGCCGGTTCCAGACCGTGCAGACCTTCGACGACATCACGGCGAGCGAGCCGCACAAGCCGCTCGTCGAGAAGCTCCACCGATCGGGCGGCCGCAACAACCGCGGCGAGCTGACGGCCTGGTGGCGCGGCGGCGGACACAAGCGGAACTATCGCGTGATCGACTTCAAGCGCGACAAGTTCAACATCCCGGGGAAGGTCTCGACGATCGAGTACGACCCGAACCGGTCCTCGCGCATCGCGCTCATCACGTACGCGGACGGTGAGAAGCGCTACATCCTGCACCCGCTTGGCTTGAAGGTCGGCGATCCGGTGATGTCCGGTGAGACCGTCGACATCCTGCCGGGCAACTGCCTGCCGCTGAGGGCGATCCCGCTTGGGACGATGATTCACAACGTCGAGCTCAAGCAGGGCAAGGGCGGTCAGATCGCGAGGTCGGCGGGCGCGGCCGTGCAGTTGGTCGCCAAGGAAGGCGACTACGCCTCCGTGAAGATGCCGTCGGGCGAGATCCGGCTCATCAGCGTCGAGTGCCTGGCGACGGTGGGCCAGGTGGGCAACCTGGATCACGAGAACGTCTCGATCGGCAAGGCCGGCCGGAGCCGCTGGCTCGGCCGGCGGCCGCACGTGCGCGGCGTCGCGATGAACCCGGTCGACCATCCGCTGGGCGGCGGCGAAGGCAAGACCTCGGGCGGCCGGCATCCGGTCACGCCGTGGGGCGTGCCGACCAAGGGCTACAAGACGCGGCGCAACAAGCGCAGCGACCGCTTCATCGTGGCGCGTCGGAAGAAGTAGACGGCGACAGGGACGAGAGCGAGAGCGTTATGGGCAGATCACTCAAGAAAGGGCCGTTCATCGATCTTCACCTGCTCGAGAAGGTCGAGGCGATGAACCGCGAGAGCGACCGCAAGGTCATCAAGACCTGGTCGCGGCGGTCGACCGTCACGCCAGAAATGGTGGGCCACACGATCGCCGTGCACAACGGCAAGAAGTTCATCCCGGTCTACATCACCGAGAACATGGTGGGTCACCGGCTGGGCGAGTTCGCGCCGACGCGCTTCTTCAAGGGCCACACGACGAAGGCCGAGAAGGCCGCGCAGGTCGCGGCGGCGGGCGCGTCTCCCGCCGGCGGAAGGGGAGGCGCGTGATGGCCGCGGCGCAGGCGACGTCGCGGTACATCCGGAGCTCGGCGCAGAAGGCCGGGCTCGTGCTGGCGCTCATCCGCGGCGCGGACGTCGGCAAGGCGCTCGCGACGCTGCGCTTCTCGCGCAAGCTCGTGGCGCGCGACATCGAGAAGACGCTGCGATCCGCGATCGCGAACGTGCAGCAGAAGGACGGGTTCGGCGGCGACGTCGACCGGCTCTACGTGGCGCGTTGCTGGGCGGGTCAGGGGCCGAGCATGAAGCGGACGCGGCCGGCGCCCATGGGCCGTGCGTTCCGGATCGTCAAGCGGATGACGCACCTGACCGTCGAGGTGGCGGAGCGGCCGGCGCGGGCGGCGAGCCCGGTGCGCGGCGCGCGCGGGAGCCGGGCGAAGGCCGGCGGCACGTCGGATCACACGAACGCCTGAGGGTCGGCGGACGACACGGGCGACTGAGGACTGGTGAAGTATGGGGCAGAAGGTTCATCCCTACGGCTTCCGGCTGGGGTTCAACAAGACGTGGCGGTCGCGGTGGTACGCGGACAAGGACTACGCGAAGCTGCTGCACGAAGACCTGAAGCTGCGCGGCGAGCTGAAGTCGCGCTTCGCGCACGCGGGCGTCGCGCGCATCGACATCGAGCGGGCGGCCAACAAGCTCAAGGTCGACATCCACACGTCGCGGCCCGGCATCATCATCGGACGCAAGGGCACCGAGGTGGACAAGCTCCGGCAGGAGCTGCACAAGACGACCGGCCGCGAGGTGTTCATCAACATCCTCGAGATCCAGAAGCCCGAGCTCGATGCGCAGCTCATCGCCGAGTCCGTGGCGATGCAACTCGAGAAGCGCGTCGCGTTCCGCCGTGCGATGCGGAAGGCGGTCGAGTCGGCGCTCCGGTTCGGCGCGCGCGGCATCAAGGTGCGCGTGTCTGGGCGGCTGAACGGCGCCGAGATCGCGCGGTCCGAGTGGTATCTGCACGGGCAGTTGCCGCTCCAGACGCTCCGGGCGGACATCGACTACGGCTTCGCGGAGGCCTACACCACCTACGGCGCGATCGGCGTCAAGGTGTGGCTCTACAAGGGCGAGCGGCTGTCGCCGAGGACCGGGCGCGAGGAAGAGTACCGGCAGCCAAGGCGCGCGGCGAGAGGGTAGGAGAGGTATCGCGATGTTGATGCCCAAGAAGGTCAAGTACCGCAAGCAGCAGCGGGGCCGGATGCGCGGCCTGGCCTGGCGCGGGTCCACGCTGTCGTTCGGCGACTACGCGCTCGTGTCGCTCGAGCCGTGCTGGCTGACCGATCGGCAGATCGAGGCGGCGCGCGTCGCGCTCGCGCGCGGAATCAAGCGCGGCGGCAAGATCTGGATCCGCGTGTTTCCGGACAAGCCAATCACCAAGAAGCCGCAGGAGACGCGCATGGGCAAGGGCAAGGGCGCGCCCGAGGCGTGGGTGGCCGTCGTCAAGCCGGGCCGGGTGCTGTTCGAGATGGAAGGCGTGTCGGTGGGCGAGGCCCGCGACGCGATGCGGCTCGCGCAGGCCAAGCTGCCGATGAAGACGCGGTTTGCGACGCGGTTCGGGCAGGAGCAGGCGTCATGAAGGTGACCGATCTGTTGACGGAGCTGCGCGGGCTGCCGGAGGAGGACCTCCGCCAGCGGGCCCGCGATCTGGACGAGAAGATCTTCCGGCTGCGGCTGCAGAAGGCGATGGGGCAGTCGGAGGCCGGCCACAAGATCCGGCCGCTGCGCCGTGAATCGGCGCGGGTCCGGACGATCCTTCGGGAGAAGGGCGTCGGAGAAGCGTGATGGCAAAGGCGGAAATTGTCGGCACGGTCGTCAGCAACAAGATGGCCAAGAGCGTGGTGGTCACGGTCGAGCGGCAGGTGCGGCACGACACGTACGGCAAGCGGCAGCGGCTGACCTCGCGCTTCATGGCCCACGACGAGGAGAGCACGGCGAAGGTGGGTGACCGCGTGGCGCTCGTGCCCTCCCGGCCGCTCTCGCGCCGCAAGCGCTGGGTCGTGACGCGCATCGTCGAGCGGGCGAAGGAGATTTAGCCATGGTGCAGATGCGATCGATTCTCGACGTCGCGGACAATTCCGGCGCGCGCAAGATCGCGGTGATCAACCCGATCGGCGGATCGACCGGCCGCTACGCGCGGATCGGCGACATCGTGACGGCGTCGGTCAAGGAAGCGACGCCGGATGCGACCGTGAAGAAGGGCCAGGTAGTCAAGGCGGTGATCGTCCGCACCCGGAAGGAGCTGCGCCGGAAGGACGGCTCGTACATCCGGTTCGATCGGAACGCCGCGGTGCTGATCAACAACGATGGCGAGCCCATCGGGACGCGCGTGTTCGGGCCGGTGGCCCGCGAGCTGCGCGAGCGCCGGTTCATGAAGATCATCTCGCTCGCGCCGGAGGTGCTGTAGGCATGGGGCGACCGGCTGGAGCGCTGAAGAAGAACGACAACGTCGTCGTCATCACGGGCCGGGACGCCGGCAAGCGCGGCCGCGTGCTGCGCGTGATCGCGGACAAGGGCCGCGTCGTGGTCGAGGGCGTGAACATGATCAAGCGGCACACGCGGCCGAACCCGCAGCGCAACATCAAGGGCGGGATCGTCGAGCGCGAAGCCGCCCTGCACGCGTCCAACGTGCAGCTCGTCTGCCCGGAGTGCGGGGCGAAGACGCGCGTGGGCCGGCGGCAGCTCGAGGACGGCCGGCGCGTGCGGTACTGCGTGAAGTGCAACGGAGTCGTGGACAAATGACCCGCCTGAGATCGCGCTACGTGAACGAGGTGCAGCCGGCGCTCCGCAAGGAGTTCGGCTTCGCCAACGTGATGGCCGTGCCCAAGATCACGAAGATCGTGATCAACATGGGGCTCGGCGAAGGGACGCAGAACGCGAAGATCGTCGACGCCGGAGCGGACGAGCTGGCGAAGATCACCGGCCAGCGCGCGTCGATTCGTCGCGCGACCAAGTCGGTCGCCCAGTTCAAGGTCCGCAAGAACATGCCGATCGGCGCGATGGTCACGCTGCGGGGCGACCGGATGTACGAGTTCCTGGACCGGCTGATTGCGATCGCGCTGCCCCGCGTGCGCGACTTCCGGGGCGTGTCGGCGCGCGGGTTCGACGGCCGCGGCAACTACACGCTGGGCCTGCGCGACCAGTTGATGTTCCCCGAGATCGACTATCTCAAGGTGGACAAGGCGCGCGGCATGAACATCTCCGTCGTGACGACGGCGACGACCGACGAACAGGCGAGGCGGCTGCTCCAGTTGATGGGCATGCCGTTCCGGCAGAACTGACGGCATTGTCGGCGCGGCCTGGAGGGCCGCGGCCCGCCGGAGGATCCGCCGGCACGAGAGGACTGAGACACGATGGCGACGATTGCGAAGAGCGTCAAGGACCTGAAGAAGTCGGCCAAGTACGGCATCCGGCACCGGAACCGGTGCGGCAAGTGCGGCCGGCCGCGCGCCTACATGCGCAAGTTCGCGCTGTGCCGGTTGTGCTTCCGCGAGCTCGCGCTGAGGGGCGAGGTCGCGGGCGTCATCAAGAGCAGCTGGTAGCAGAGCCGGTTCGCCCGGCGCGGACCGGAAGAGCGCAGGCGTCGTCGGCACGCAATCGAGAAGGTACCAATGACTGATCCGATCGCAGACATGATCACGAGAATCCGCAACGCGGTGCACGCGCGGCATCCGCGCGTCGACATCCCGGCGTCGCGCCTGAAGGCGGATATCGCCCGGATCCTCGAGCAGGAAGGCTACGTGGCGGCCGTGAAGGTGGTGGAGGCCGAGGACGCGGTGCGTCCGTCGCTCCGGATCACGCTCAAGTACGGGCCGCGCGGCGAGAACGTGATCTCGGGCCTCGAGCGCGTGAGCCGGCCGGGCCGGCGGGTGTACCTCGGACGTGACGAGGTGCCGAAGGTGATGGGCGGCCTGGGGACGAGCATCCTGACGACGTCCCGCGGCGTGATGACGGGCCGCGACGCCGAGCGCGTCGGCGTGGGCGGCGAGGTGCTCTGCAACGTGTGGTAGGGCTCGTGGCCGGGGCGGACGGGCCGCGCGCCCGGCGCCTGGGCCTGAGAGCCTGAGAAGGATCGCAGATGTCTCGAATTGGCAGAAAACCCATCCCGGTGCCGAAGGGCGTCACGGTGACGGTGCATTCGGATGCCGTGGAAGTGAAGGGGCCGAAGGGCGCGTTGACGCAGCGCCTTCCGCCGGGCGTCTCGTTCTCGCAGAGCGGCGCCGAGCTGCGCGCCGACATGGTTCGCGAGGACCCGGCGCTGAAGAAGTACTTCGGGCTGGCGCGCAGCCTGGTCGCCAACGCGGTGGCCGGCGTGACCGACGGCTTCAAGAAGGAGCTCGACATCGTGGGCGTCGGCTATCGCGCCGAGGTGAAGGGCAAGCAGGTCGTCTTCGCGCTGGGCTATTCGCACCCGGTGGTGTTCGACATCCCGCCCGGCATCGACGTGACGATCGACAAGCAGACGCACGTGACCGTGACGGGCATCGATCGGCAGCTCGTCGGGCAGGTCGCCGCCGACATCCGGCGTCTGCGCAAGCCCGATCCGTACAAGCAGAAGGGCGTGCGCTACACCGGCGAAGTGCTGAAGAAGAAGGTCGGCAAGACGGGAGCCTAGGGACGCCATGAAGATTCGGACGAAGAAGGATCGGCGGGAACGCATCCGGCTGCGGCAGCGGAAGCGGATTCACGGTACGGCGGAGCGGCCGCGTTTGGCGGTGTTCCGATCGGCCAGCCACATCTACGCCCAGGTGGTCGACGATCTCGCGGGGCACACGATCGCCTCGGCGTCGAGCATCGAGCCGTCGCTGAAGAGCGTGTTTTCTGGCGACGTGCGGGGCGGCAACAAGGCCGGCGCCGAGGCCATCGGCCGCGTGATCTCGGAGCGGCTGAAGGCCAAAGGCATCACGCGCGTCGTGTTCGACCGCGGCGGGAACCTGTATCACGGGCGGATCCAGGCCGTGGCCGAGGCCGCGCGCAAGGCCGGGCTCGAGTTCTGAGGCACTGAGAGGATTTCATGGCGCAGTCTCGCGAGAAGATCGATCCGTCGGAGCTCGAACTCAAGGACACGGTCGTGTCCATCAGCCGGGTGACGAAGGTCGTCAAGGGCGGCAAGAACCTGAGCTTCAGCGCGCTCGTGGTCGTCGGCGACGGCCACGGCGTGGTCGGGTTCGGGATCGGCAAGGCGAAGGAAGTGCCGTCTGCGATCAAGAAGGCGATCGAGTCGGCGAAGAAGTCGCTCATTCGCGTGCCGATGGCCGGGTCGACCATCCCGCACCCGGTGCTCGGCCGGTTCGGGGCCGGCAGCGTGCTGCTCAAGCCGGCGCCGGACGGCACCGGCATCATCGCGGGCGGGGCGGTCCGGGCGGTCGTCGAGTCGGCCGGCATCCACAACGTGCTGACGAAGTCGCTCGGGTCGGCGAACGGCCACAACGTCGTGCGCGCCACCTTCGCGGCGCTGACGGACCTTCGCGATCCGTCGTCGGTCGCGCGGTTGCGGGGCAAGGACGTCGACGAGCTCGTCGGCGCGGGCGCGGCGGCGCGGTAGAGGCGGGCATGACGGCGAACAAGAAGCTCAGAGTGACCCAGTTGCGCAGCGGCATCGGGTTCGACAAGAAGCAGAAGACCGCGCTGCGGAGCCTCGGTCTGCGGCGCATCCGTCAGACGGTCGAGGTCGAGGACACGAAGGCCACGCGCGGCCTGATCCTTCAGGTGCGGCACCTGGTGAGCGTCGAGGAGTAACCCATGTCGCTGAACAATCTGCGCCCGCCGAAGGGCGCCAAGCATCCACGGAAGCGCGTCGGGCGCGGGCCCGGCTCGGGTCACGGCAAGACCGCGTCGCGCGGCGCGAAGGGCGCCAAGTCGCGATCGGGGTACCGGTTCAAGCGCGGGTTCGAGGGCGGCCAGACGCCGCTGCACCGCCGGCTGCCGAAGCGCGGGTTCACCAACCCGTTCCGCGTGGAGTACCACGTGGTGAACCTCGATACGCTGGAGCAGATCTTCGAGTCGGGGGCTTCGGTCACGCCGGAGATCCTGCGCGAGCGGGGCGTCGTGCGCGATGCGTCGGGCCCGATCAAGGTGCTGGGCCGAGGCGAGATCGCGAAGCCGCTGACCGTCAAGGCGCACAAGTTCAGCGGCTCGGCGGCCGGCAAGATCGCGGCGGCCGGCGGCGCGGCGGTGGTCATCCCGTCGTAGAGGCGGCGTTATGGACAGCCTGAAGAACATCTTCGCGATTCCCGAGCTGCGCAAGCGCGTGCTGTTCACGTTCGGGATCCTGACGGCGTACCGCCTGGGCGGCCACATCCCGACGCCCGGGATCAACAAGGACGCGCTGTACGAGCTGACCCAGCAGGCGGCGGCGAGCAACCTGTTCGGTCTGTACGACATGTTCTCGGGCTACAACCTCTCGCAGATGACGGTCTTCGCGCTGGGGGTGATGCCGTACATCAGCGCGTCGATCATCCTGCAGCTTCTGACCGTGGTCTGGCCGTATCTCGAGCGGCTGTCCAAGGAAGGCGAGCTCGGACGCCGGAAGATCACGCAGTACACGCGGTACGGGACGATCCTCCTGAGCGTGGTGCAGGCGCTCGGGATCGCGATCTTCCTCGAGAACGCGTCGCAGGCGGGCGGCTACCAGATCGTCACCAACCCGGGGTGGGGCTTCCGCCTGATGACGGTGCTGACGCTCTCGACCGGGTCGACGCTCGTGATGTGGCTCGGCGAGCAGATCACGGAGCGCGGCATCGGCAACGGGATGTCGCTCCTGATCTACGCGGGGATCGTCGTCGGGCTGCCGCGCGGCGCGCTGGCCACGATCCAGCAGTTGCGCATGGGCAGCATCGGCTTGTTCACGCTGATCATCCTCGTCGTGCTGATGGTGGCGGTCGTCGGCGCCGTCGTCTTCGTCGAGCGCGGCCATCGGCGGGTCACCGTGCAGTACGCCCGCCGGATGGTCGGCCGGCGGCTGATGGGCGGCACGAGCACGCACATCCCGCTCAAGGTCAACACCGGCGGCGTCATGCCGGTGATCTTCGCGTCGTCGATTCTGGCGTTTCCACAGACGCTGAAGCCGATGTTCGCGGCGACGAGCTTCGCCGACCGGGCGATTACCCAGTTGAGCATCGGGTACCCGCTCTACAACCTGCTCTACGTCGGGTTGATCGTGTTCTTCGCGTACTTCTACACGGCGATCATCTTCAATCCGGATGACGTCGCCGAGAACATGCGGAAGTACGGCGGGTTCGTGCCCGGCATCCGGCCGGGCAAACGGACGGCCGAGCACATCGATCAGATCCTGGCGCGGGTGACGCTCGCCGGCGCGCTCTACCTGGCGGCGATCGCGCTCTTGCCCGAGCTGCTGCTGACCGGGTTCAAAGTGCAGCCGATCCCGTTCATCGGCGACCGGCTGGACGCGATCATGCCGCGCTTCATCACCGAGGGGCTGGGCGTGCCGTTCTACTTCGGCGGGACGTCGCTGCTGATCATCGTCGGCGTCGCGATGGACACCGTGCAGCAGGTCGAGTCGCAGTTGATCATGCGGCACTACGACGGGTTCATGAAGAAGACGCGGATCCGGGGCCGGCGCGGGTAGCGCGCCGCGTGGCCGTCGGGGATCGACAGATGGCGGACGGGGCGGTTCGACTGGTGATGCTCGGGCCGCCGGGAGCGGGCAAGGGCACGCAGGGGGAACGGATCGCGCGGGAGCGCCGCATTCCGCGGATCGCGACCGGCGACATCCTCCGCGAAGCGGTGCAGGGCGGCACGGACGTGGGCCGCGCCGCCAAGGCGACGATGAACGCCGGCCGCCTGGTGAGCGACGACTTGGTGATCGGGATCGTGCGGGAACGGCTGACGCGGCCGGATGCGGAGCGCGGGTTCGTGCTCGACGGCTTTCCGCGGACGCTGGTGCAGGCCGAGACGCTCGACGATCTCGTCGACCCGCGGCGGCCGCTCATCGTCGTCGACATCGAGGTGCCGGAGGAGGCGCTCGTCACCCGCCTCAGCCAGCGCAGGATTTGCGGGCAGTGCGGGACGACGGCGCGGGCGGGCGACCGGCAGTGCGCCAAGTGCGGCGGCACGCTCGTGCAGCGTCCCGACGACGATCCCGAGGTGATTCGCGAGCGGCTGCGGGTCTACGTCCGGGACACCCGCTCGATCGTCGAGTACTACCGGCGGCGTCCGACGTTCAGATCCGTCGATGGCGACCAGCCGGAACACATGGTGGCGGCCGATATCGCGGCGGCCATCGCCTCGGTGGCGGGAGGGTGGCCGTGATCATCTGCCGGTCGCAGGCGGAAATCGAGCGGATGCGGCCGGCCAATGCGCTGGTGGCCGACGTGCTCGCGGCGCTCGCGGCGGAAGTTGCACCGGGCGTGACGACGAAGGACCTGGATCAGCTCGCCGAACGCCTGGTGCGCGACGCGGGGGCCGAGCCGGCGTTCAAGGGGTATCGCGGCTACCCGGCCACGCTGTGTGCGTCGGTGAACGAGGAAGTGGTGCACGGGATCCCGTCGGCGAAGCGGGTGCTGCGCGACGGCGACATCATCTCGCTCGACATGGGCGTGAAGGTGAACGGGTTCTACGGCGATTCGGCGCTGACCGTGGCGGTTGGCCGGATTGCCGAGCGGGCGCAGGAGCTGCTCGACGTGACGCGCCAGTCGCTCGAGCGCGCGATCGCGGCCGTTGCGGTGGGCGGACGGTTGTCGGACATCGGGCACGCCGTGCAGCAGTGGGTGGAGCAGCACGGGTTCTCGATCGTGCGGGAGTTCGTAGGGCACGGCATCGGCGAGCGCCTGCACGAGGACCCGCAGATTCCGAACTACGGCCCGCCGGGACGCGGGCCGAAGCTCGCGGCCGGCATGGTGCTGGCGATCGAGCCGATGGTGGCGATGGGCAAGCCGGAGACGCGCGTGCTCGCCGACGGATGGACGGCCGTCACGCGGGATGGCAGCCTCGCGGCGCACTTCGAGCACACGGTCGCGGTGACGGCCGACGGCCCGCAGGTGTTGACGGTGCGATCGGGCCGGCCGCTCGCCGGCATGCATCCCGTCAGGTCGTGATGGACGACGAGCGGGAGACGCCGGGGGCGGACGTCACCGGGACCGTAACGGCGATCCTGCCCCGGGCGCTGTATCGAGTGGGCGTCGGCCAGGGGCGCGAGGTCGTCGCGCACGCGCGCACGGGGCCGGGACGCACGTTCGTGAGGCTGGTCGTCGGCGATCGGGTTCAGGTGGCCATCAGCCCGCGCGACGCCGGGCGAGGGCGCATCGTCGGAAAGCGGTAGGAGCAGCGATGAAGGTCAGGGCATCGGTGAAGCGGATTTGCGACAAGTGCAAGGTGGTGCGCCGGCAGGGCGTCGTGCGGATCATCTGCTCGAACCAGAAGCACAAGCAGCGCCAGGGATAGGAGACGGCGAGAATGGCTCGGATTGCAGGCGTCGATTTGCCCCGCACCAAGAGGGTCGAGGTGGGCCTCACGTACATCTACGGCATCGGGCGGACCCGATCGGCTCGGATTCTCGGCGCCGCCGGCGTGAGCCCCGACATCCGCGTGAAGGACCTGTCGGAAGACGATGTGCGGAAGATCACGCGCGTCATCGAGGAAGAGGGGCGTGTGGAAGGCGATCTCCGCAAGGAGATCTCGATGAACATCAAGCGGCTCGTCGAGATTGGCAGCTACCGCGGCGCGCGGCATCGCCGGAACCTGCCCGTGCGCGGGCAGCGCACGCGCACCAACTCCCGCACGCGCAAGGGCCCGCGCAAGGGCGCGGTGCCGAAGAAGAAGGTCGAGTAGGACACGGACATGGCCAAGACGCAACCAGAAGGCGCAGCGGCTCCCGAGGGCGGCAAGTCGCCCGCGAAGAAGAAGACGTTCAAGAAGCGCGGCGAGAAGCGCGTCGTCCACCACGGCTACGCGCACATTCAGGCGTCGTTCAACAACACGATCGTGACGATCACCGATCTCGAGGGGCACGTGATTGCCTGGTCGAGCGCGGGAGGGATCGGGTTCAAGGGATCCCGGAAAGGCACGCCGTTCGCGGCGACGCAGGCCGCGATGGCGGCCGGCAACGCGGCGAAGACCCACGGCATGCGATCGCTCGAAGTGCGGGTGAAGGGGCCGGGCGCCGGCCGCGAGTCGGCGGTGCGCGCGCTGCAGACGGTCGGCATGGACGTGAAGTCCATTCGCGACGTCACGCCCATTCCGCACAACGGCTGCCGGCCGCCGAAGCGGCGGCGGGTCTAGGCGTGCGCGGGGAATCGCAGGGGCGGATCGTCGGGCCGCGCGAGGTGCGTGGCGCGGTCGTGATTAGCTGAAGAGGATTAGATGGCTCGATATATCGGTCCGGTCTGCCGGTTGTGCCGGCGCGAGGGCATGAAGCTGTTCCTCAAGGGGGAACGCTGCTACACGGAGAAGTGCGCGATCGAGAAGCGGAACGTGCCGCCCGGTCAGCACGGCCGATCCCGCAAGGCGAAGCTCGTCGGCTACGGGATTCAACTGCGCGAGAAGCAGAAGGTCAAGCGCACCTACGGCGTGCTCGAGAACCAGTTCCGCCGCTATTTCGAGGCGGCCGACCGGCAGAAGGGCATCACCGGCGAGCTGCTCCTCCAGATGCTGGAGCGGCGGCTCGACAACGTCGTCTACCGGTTGGGCTTCGCGACGTCGCGTCCCCAGGCGCGCCAGCTCGTCCGCCACGGCCACTTCACCGTCAACGGCCGCAAGGTGGACATCCCGTCCTATGCGGTGCGATCGGGAGACGTGGTCGCCTTGCGGGCCAAGAGCGGCGAGAACGCCATCATCCAGCACGCGATGGAAGAGGTGAAGGGACGCGGGATTCCCGAGTGGCTGCTGTTCGACGCGGGCGGCCGGGCCGGCCGCGTCGTGCAGCTTCCGACCCGCCAGCAGATCAACCTGCCGGTTCAGGAGCAGTTGATCGTCGAGCTGTATTCGAAGTAAGCGCGGCCGTGGCAATGAAGCCAGTCACCGGCCCGCAGCGCTCAGGCCTGCCGCGGGAGGCCGGTGATCGTCATGCAGGTCTGGCCGCCGGCTGAGCCGGCGCGCAGGCGAAAGGAACGAGACCAATGCTCTGGAAGGGATTTCAGCGTCCGAAGCGACTCGACTTCGAACGGGAGACGTTGACCGACCGGTTCGGCCGGTTCACCGCCCAGCCGTTCGAGCGCGGGTTCGGGACGACGGTGGGCAACGCGCTGCGGCGCGTGCTGCTGTCGTCGATCGAGGGCGCGGCCGTGACCGCGGTGAAGATCGAGGGGGTGCTCCACGAGTTCGCGCCGATTCAGGGCGTGGTGGAGGATGCGACCGACATCATCCTGAATCTGAAGCAGATCCCGCTGAAGCTGCACACCGATCAGGCGAAGACGCTGCTCGTGCGCGCGCTGAAGCCCGGCGAGGTGCGCGCGCGCGACATCGAAGCCGACGCGGACGTCGAGATCCTGGAGCCGGACGCGCACATCGCGACCGTCAGCGAGGGCGGCCGCCTCGAGATGGAGCTGCGCGTGAAGCGCGGCCGCGGGTACGTCTCGGCCGACAAGAACTTCGACGAGGACCTGGGCATCGGCTGGATTCCGATTGACTCGGTGCACTCGCCCGTCAAGCGCGTGAACTACACGGTGGAGGCGGCGCGCATCGGCCAGGTGACCGACTACGACAAGCTGACGCTCGAGGTGTCGACCAACGGTGCCGTCACGGCGCGCGATGCCGTGTCGCTCGCGGCGAAGCTCATCCGCGATCACTTCACGATCTTCGTCGGCCTCGACGAGGCCGCGGATCAGCCGCTGGAAGGCGCGTCCGATCAGCCCGCCTCGTCGGTCAACGAGCACCTCGACAAGAGCGTCGAGGAGCTGGAGCTGTCGGTGCGGTCGTACAACTGCCTGAAGAACGCGAACATCCGCACCCTGCGCGAGCTCGTCCAGAAGACCGAGGGCGAGATGCTGAAGACGAAGAACTTCGGGCGCAAGTCGCTCAACGAGATCAAGGAAATCCTCGCGAGCCTGGGCCTGAGCCTCGGCATGCGGCTCGATCAGGGAGACGAGACGGGGGCGTGAGGAGTCGCGGTACGTCGGTCAGCAATGAGTGATGAGCGAGAGCGATGCGCGGTGAGTCCCGCGACTCACGGCGCCTCGCTCGAGCCTGCAAGGATCGAACATGCGTCACAGAGTGGCATACAGGAAGCTCGGCCGCGTCACGGAGCACCGCATCGCGATGCTCCGCAACCAGGCGTCGGCGTTGATCGAGCACGAGCGCATCGAGACGACCGTCGCCCGCGCGAAGGAGCTGCGGCCGTTCGTCGAGCGGATCATCTCGGTGGCCAAGCGCAGTCTCGGCGCGCCGGAAGGCAGCACGCATCACGTGACCGCCCGCCGAACCGTCGGGCAGGACATCGTCGACCGCGCCGTGCTCCGGAAGCTGTTCGAGACGGTCGCGCCGAAGTACGTCGATCGGGCGGGCGGCTACACGCGATTGCTCCGGCTCGGTCACCGCCGCGGTGACGCAGCGGACGTCGCGCAGGTGGAGCTCGTCGGGTTCGAGTTCAACCCCGATGCGGTGAAGACGGCCAAGGGCGGCGACGCCGCGCCGGACGCGCCGAAGAAGAAGACGGTCGGCGGCCGCATCCGCGAGGCGCTCACGGGCGGACGGAAGAAGAAAGACGAGAGCCAGCAGCCGAAGGCCAAGGCCGACAAGGCCGCCAAGGGCGCCGGCCGCCGAAGCACCACCCCGCGCAAGGCAGGCGGCAGCTAGCAACAGCCGCGGGCGTCTCCCGCGGATGGCAATCGCACGAGCCGATGCCCGCCGACGCCGGATGTCGACAGGCGCCGGCTCGTGCTGTTTTCTCCGATCACGCCCATGCTTCGCGCCTCGCCCGACCGGCTCGCTCACGACCTCGACGTCCTCGCCGGGCAGATCGGCGTCAGGCTTGCCGGTACCGCCGGCGAACGTGCCGCCGCCGACCACGTCGTCCGTCGCGCCCGCGAGGCTGGCGCCGAGGTCTGGGACGAGACCTTCCCAGTGCACGCGAGGGAGGTGGCCGAGGAAGCGCTGGAGGTGCTAATCGACGGCGCGTGGCGCCCGTACCCGTGCTCGCTCTTCAGCAGCACTCCAGGAACGGACGGCGAATGGCGCAGCGGGGAGCTCGTCACCCTGACGCCCACCGACTACCAGCGCGACGACCTCGGAGACATCACCGGGAAGGCCGTCATTCACCTCGGCTGCCACATCGAATCGCGGGCGGCCTACCGGCGGCTGATCGACGCGCATCCGGCGTTCCTGCTGATGGTCGATACCCGCTTTCCTGGCGCGACGCCGCTCGCCGACGGCATGTTCCCCGCGTACACGTCGGCCATCGGCGCGGTGCCGACGCTCAATGTCGCGTACCAGGACGCCTGGTCGTGGGTGGCCCGCGGCGCTTCTCGCGCACGCTGCCGCGTCACGGGAGGGATGCAGGCGGCGACGTCACAGAACGTCGTGATCGATCTGCCGGGCACCGACCTCGCGGACGAGATTCTCTACGCGAGCGCTCATCACGACACGCAAGCGTCGTCGCCCGGCGCCGACGACAACGGATCGGGTGTCGCCGGTCTGCTCGAGATGGCGCGCCTGCTCGCGGGCCGGCCGCGCCGCCGGACGATTCGCCTCGTCTCGTTCGGCGCCGAAGAGCAGTTGTCGGTCGGAGCCGCGACGTACGTGCGGGCGCATCGTGCCGAGGTCTCGCGCCGGGGGCGGCTGATGTACAACCTCGACAGCTACGGTTCGCACCTCGGCTGGCTGCAGCTCCACGTCAACGCCCATCCCGATTTCGAGGATGCGCTGCGCCCGCGGTTCCGCGAGGCCGGCCTGTACTACCAGACCGTCACGAGCGTCGTGCCGTACGCGGATCATTTTCCGTTCGTCGCGTGCGGCATCGCCGGGGTCTTCCACTACCGCGTCAACTGCGACACCGGCCGCTTCTTCCATCATCGGCCGGACGACGATCTGAGCCGCGTGTCCACCGGCGTGATCGCGAGAGACGTGTCGGCCGTCGCCACGTGGTTGGACGATCTCTCCCGGATGCCGGTGCTGCCGTTCACGGCCGGAATCCCCGACGCGGAGCGGGCACGGATCGACGCGTGCTGGGACGATCTGTTCGGCGGATGGACGCCGCCGGCCGGGCTGTCCGCGCCGGCCTAGGCTTCTTCTTCCTTCATCTCGCCACGCTCGGCCTTCGACGCGGCGATGATCTTCGCGTGCAGATGGCTCGGGACCTCTTCGTAGTGGGAGAACTCCATGTGATAGGCGCCACGGCCGCCGGTGTGTGACGTCAGCGTCTGCTCGTAGGTCAGCATCTCCGCCATCGGCACGCTCGCCTTGATGACCGTTCCGTTGCCGCGTGTCTCCATCCCGGCGATTCTGCCGCGCCGGCTGTTGAGATCGCCCATGAGGTCGCCGGCGAAATCGGATGGCGCATAGACCTCGACGGTCATGATCGGCTCGAGCAGCGTCGGCCGCGCCTTGGACATCGCATCCTTGTAGGCGAGCCGGCCTGCGAGCTTGAACGACAGCTCGTTGGAGTCGACGTCGTGGTAGGCCCCGTCGGTCAGCACCACGCGGAAGTCGACCATCGGGTAGCCGGCGAGATGGCCTCGCACCCGAGCATCCTGGATGCCCTTCTCCACGGCCGGAATGAACTGTCTGGGAATCGAGCCGCCGAAGATGTCGTCGACGAACTCGAACTCGGCGCCGCGGGGCAGCGGCTCGACGCGGATCTTGCAGTCGCCGAACTGGCCGTGGCCGCCCGTCTGCTTCTTGTGGCGGCCGTGCGCCTCCGCCCGGACCGTGATGGTCTCGCGGTAGGGGATGTGGGGCGGCTTCAGCGTCACCTCGACGCCGAACCGGCGCTTGAGCTTCGCCACCGTGACTTCGATGTGGAGCTGGCCCTGTCCCGACAGCAGCAGGTCGTGCGTCTGCGGGTCGCGCGTGTAGCCGATGGAGGGGTCCTCCTCGACCAGCCGCTGCATGGCCGGCCCGATCTTGTCCTCGTCGCTGCGGTTCTTCGGCTCGATCGCGTACGAGAGCACCGGGCTGGGGAACGTGATCGGGGCCGGCGTGAACGTCAGGCTGCGGTCGCCGAGCCGGTCGTTCGTGCGCGTATCGCGCAGCTTCGCGACCGCCCCGAGGTCGCCCGCGTGCAGCTCCGGCACGTGCGTCTGCGTCTTGCCCTCGAGCACGAGCACGTGGCCGATGCGTTCCGGGACGTCTCGAGTGAGGTTGTGCACGGTGGAGTCCGCGCGCAGCACGCCGGACAGCACGCGGAACAACGTCACCCGTCCCGCGAACTGATCCGCCATCGTCTTCCAGACCCAGAGCAGGAGCGGGGCGGCGTCGCTGGCCTCGAGCGTGGCCGGTTCGCCCGTGGAGGTCGTTCCGCTGAACGGTCGATCGGCTGGCGACGGCACGTAGGTGACGATGGCCGTCGCGAGCGGCTGCGCGCCCATGTTCCGAACCGCCGAGGCGCAGAACACCGGGAAGAGGCGGCCCGCCCGGACCGACCTGGTGAGGCCGGCGGTCAGCTCGTCCTGCGTCAGCGTGCCGGCCTCGAAGAACTTCTCCATCAGCGAGTCGTCGGCCTCGGCCACCATCTCGATCAACGTCGTCCGCGCCGCCTCGGCCTCGGCCGAGAGCGCGTCCGGGACCGGGCCCTCGGTCGTCTTGCCCGACTCGTCGGTCGCGAACGTGAACGCCTTCATGGTGACGAGATCCACGACGCCGCGGAAGTCGCGCTCGGCCCCGATCGGCAGTTGCACCGGCACGCACGCCCGGCCGAGCGTGGCGTGCATCGACTCGAGCGCCCGATCGAGGCTCGCCCGCTCGCGATCGAGACGGTTACAGACGACGAGCCGGGGCAGCCCCAGGCTTTCGGCGGTTTCCCACGCCTTCTCCGTCGAGACCTGGACGCCGGCCACGGCGTCCACGACGACGACCGCGGCGTCGACGACGCGCAAGGCGGCGCGCGTCTCGGAGAGGAAGTTGCCGGCGCCCGGGGTGTCGATCAGGTTGATCTTGCACTTGTTCCACTCGAAGTAGGCGAGCGACGCGGCGAGCGTGTGCTTGCGCGCGATGGCTTCCTCGTCGAAATCCGTCACGGTGGTTCCTTCGTCCACCTTCCCGAGTCGGGTCGAGGCGCCGCCGTCGAACAGCAGCGCGGAAGCCAGCTGCGTCTTGCCGCTGCCGCTGTGCCCTACGAGCGCCACGTTCCGGATCGCCGCCGCGTCGAAGACCTTCATATGGATCGCCTCCCGATAGGCGAATCCTAATACATCGGACATCGGATCATCGCCGGCCGCCGCGGCGAGGAGACGATGCCGGCGTGACGGCCGGCGATCCGATGCCCGGATCGGCCGGTGGGCTATTCGTAGCGGAGGGCTTCGATCGGATCGAGGCGGGAGGCGCGGAAGGCCGGCACCATGCCGAAGAAGACGCCGACGCCCGCCGAGAAGCCGACGCCGATCGCGAACGACCACCAGGGGAGCGACACGGGGAAGCCGGTCGTCAGGTGGACGCCGACGCCGACGGTCGTGCCGAGCAGCACGCCGAGCACGCCGCCCGCGAGCGTCAGGAACACGGCTTCGAGCAGGAACTGCCACAGGATCTCGACCCGGCGGGCGCCGAGCGCCTTGCGGACGCCGATCTCGCGCGTTCGTTCCGTGACGCTGATCGTCATGATGCTCATCACGCCGATGCCGCCGACCATGAGCGCGATCGACGAGAGCACGACGAGCGCCAGCAGGCTGGCCTGGCTGATCTGGTCCCAGATGGCCAGCACGGCATCCTGCGTGACGAGGTCGAAGTCGTTCGGCTCGTCCACCCGGAGCCCGTGGCGGATCCGCATCACTTGCTCGACCTGCTGGATCGCCGTCTCACGCGAGATCCCCTCGCGTGGGACCGCGGCGACCTGCGTGCTCCGCATCTCGCCGCGGCCGACGTCGTTCGCGCGAATGCCGAAGAGCTTCGCGTACGCGGTGTAGGGGACGACGACGAAGTCGTCGGCGCCGATGTTGAAGCCGCCGGGGCTCGGGCGCTTGGCCATGACGCCGACGACCACGAACTCGTCGAGGCCGATCCGCACCTTCTTGCCGAGCGGATCCCGCTGCGGGAACAGGGCGTCGGCCGGGGACTGGCCGAGCACCACGACCTTGGCCCGCCGCTGGACCTCGGTGCCGGTGAAGTACCGGCCGCTGTCGACCTTCAACTGCACGGCGAACGGCCAGCGCTCGCTCGTGCCGAACACCATGATCGGCTTCGTCCGCTGGTTGCCGTAGTAGACGCGCTGCTGCTGCGACCCTGGCCCGCCGCCGCCGAACGTGATGTCCACGATGTCGATCGAGGGCGCGTCCCTGGCGATGGCTTCCGCGTCGGCCGGCGTGATGTTCGGCCGCTTCATCAGGTCCTCGAACCTGGCGCCGGACGCGAAGCTCACGCCCGAGAACTTCGCCACGAAGATCGTGTTGGGGCCGAGATCGCGCATCAGGCTGCGGACCGACTCGTCGAACCCCCGGATGAGCGACGTCATCCCGACGATGGACGTGATGCCGATCACGATGCCGAGCACGGTGAGAAACGATCGCAGCTTGTTGCCGCGCACCGTCTCCCACGACATCGCCACGATCTCGGCGAACAGCCCGCTGCGCATGCTATTCGCGCCTCAGCGCCTCGATCGGGTCGAGCCGCGCCGCGCGCATCGCCGGGTAGAGGCCGAAGAACAGGCCGACGAACGCCGTGACGGAGATGCCGAGCGCGATCGACCACGGCTCGATGATCGCCGGCAGCGGGCTGACCTGGCTGATCACCCACGCGGTGAAGAACCCCAGCGCCGTCCCGCACAACCCGCCGAACGTGGAAAGCGTGATCGACTCGGTCAGGATCTGCCACAGAATGTCGCGCCGGCGCGCGCCGAGCGACTTGCGGAGGCCGATTTCGCGCGTGCGCTCGCTCACGACCATCAGCATGATGTTCATGATGACGATCCCGCCGACGACGAGCGACAGGCTGACGACGCCGATCAGCACGGTGAAGATGCCTGTCGTCGCCGTCCGGTAGAGGTCGAGGAACGTGTTCGACGACAGGATGCCGAAGTTGTCCGGCTCGCTCGGCCGCAGCCGCCGTTCGACCCTCAATGCCACCCGCGCGTCGTCCATCGTCTGTTCCATGCGCGCCGAGCTGACGGGCAGCACCGTGAGCGCCAGCGACTGCCGGATTCCGAAAAGGCGCTGGAACGCGGCGAGCGGGATCACGATGTACTCGTCCTGGGATTCCCCGAAGATCGATCCCTTCTTGGGGGCCACGCCGACGACGCGGAAGTGCACGCCGGCGACCGTGATGGTCTTGTCGAGCGGCTCGAGGACGCTGAAGAGCCGGTCCGCGACGCCCCAGCCGATCACGGCGACCTGCCGGCCCGCATCGAACTCGCTCGCCGTGATCGGCCGGCCGCGCTCGATCTGCGTGGACGGCAGATCGTTGTACTCCTTGCTCACGCCGCGGACGCCGACGCTGTCGAGCGCGTCCGATCGGTACTTCACCTGCGCGCCCGTGTTCGCCTCCGCCATCACGAGCCGGACGTCGCCCGAGAACTCCCGGATCGCGCGCGCATCCTCAGCCGTCACGCGCGGGTTGCTCTCGGCCCGCTGATTCTCCTCGTCGGTCTGCGTCAACCCGCGCCGGCGTACCGAGAACGAGTCGGCGGCGAACTCGGACTGGATCGCGTCCGTGACGCTGGCGTTCAGCCCCTGGACGAGCGACACGACCGCGATGATCGACGTGACGGCGACGACGTTGCCCAGCACCGTGAGGAGCGATCGCAGCTTGTTCGTCCAGATGGCCTGGAGCGCGATCGTCGCGGCTTCGAGGAACTGGCCCATGGCGGCTACGGCGTGGTGGCTGCCGCTCCCGTGCTCGCGTCGGCCTTCGCCCGCTGCAGGGCGTCGCCGTCCTTGAGCGACCGGACGGACGCGAACGGGCCCGTGATGACCTCGTCACCCTCGTTGAGGCCGCTCAGCACCTCGAAGTACTTCTCGCCGGCAATCCCCGTTCGGACCGGCACGAAGACGGCCTTGTCCTGCCGGTACACGAATACGCCTTCGAGCTCCTTGCGCTCCTGTCCTGGTCCGGGCTCCTGGACCGGCGGCGGGCTGCCGGAGCCGTTCGCCGCGGCCGCGGGCGGCTTCACGACCTGTCCCTCGGCGTCGACGATGAACTCGCGGATCGTCATGGCCTGGATCGGCACGCCCAGCGCACGCGCGCGGGTCGCGGTCGTGATCACGGACGTGCAGGTGAAACCAGGCCGGACGTCGGGGACCGGTCCTTCGACCTGGACGACGACCTTGAAGTTCGTCGCGCGGCCGGTCGTGCTGCTGGTTCCGGTGGTCGTGATCGGGCTGTTGCCGACCTCGGTCACCCGGCCGCGGACCTTCTGGTCCGGGAAGGCATCGATCTGGATTTGCGCCGGCTGGCCGACGTTCACGAACGGGATATCGGTCTCGTCCACCTCGATCTCGGCTTCGATGACCGACATGTCGGCGATCTGCAGCAGCACGGTGCCGGCGTTGTTCATCGTGCCGACGACCGCGGTCTCGCCCTCTTCGACGTTTCGCTTGATCACGACGCCGTCGATCGGCGACTCGACGCGAACCTTGTTGAGGTCGTAGCGGGCGCTCGTGAGGTTGGCCTCCTCGACGCGGATGCGCTGCTCCTGCGTGCGGACGGCCTGCTCGCTGACCGCCAGATCGGCTTCCCGTGCCTTGAGCTCGTTCTGCGTCCGCTCGTAGACGTCGCGAGCGACCAGGCCGGCCCGCCAGAGATCCGTCTGTCGCTGGTAGTTCTCCTGCGCTTGCTTGAGGGCCACACGCGCGCTCTCGACCTGGGCGCGGGTCTGCTCGAGCTGCGAGCGGGCGGAGTCGAGGCTGGCCTGGCGGTTCTGCACGGCGGTCTCGAGGTTCCGCGGATCGATCTCGAGCAGGAGCTGACCTTTCTTGACCCGCTCGCCCTCCGTGACGGCCAGCGTCACGATCTTCCCCATCGTCTCGGCGCTGATGTTGACCGTCTTCTTCGCGCGGATCTTGCCGCTCGCCGACACGATCGCTTCGAGATCCCGCCGCGCGACCTTCTCGGTCGTGACCGACGGGGCGGTGTTCCTGCGGTACCGGTAATTGACGAATCCAAGCGTGCCGACGACGGCGACGACACCGATCGCGATGGCGATCTTCTTTGTACGGGTCATGCGGTTACCTGGGGAAGACCGCCGAGAACGCGGCGGTGACCGCGGCCACGACGGCCACGTAGATCAGAAGCAGTCCGACGGAGATGCCGAGCGCGCGGCGGCGATACAGCACGCCGAGGCCGATGCCGATGACGACGATCTGCCAGAGCGTGAAGAAGTCCAGGCCCGCCAGCATGCCGGCGAGACGCGACGCCGGGTCCAGCATCGGCGCGAGCGCACCCAGGTTGAACGGGCCGGCCATGTTCTGCAGGCCCTGCATCCAGATGATCGGGGCGGCCGCCACGACGCCGAGCGCTCTGATCACCTGGCTGTGGGTCACGATCCCGAGCACCTGCTTGAACGTGGCCGTGCCGCCCAGGACGATGTTGAAGAGCGCCCAGCAGAATGCGGCGATGACGACCGAAACGATCGGCAGCGCGACGAACACCGACACGAGCGTCTGATAGCCGAGGTAGGGCGCGCGGCGCGCGAGCGTTTCCTCCATCTCCGGCGAGATCGCGATGCCCATGCGGGTGATCTGCTGCCGCTGCATCTCGAGCAGGTGCTGCTGCCCGCGCTCGGTGAACTGCGGCAGGGCCGTCAGGAGGCCGACGACCAGGCTGACGAGGAGCAGGATGCCGGCCGGCCGGGGCGAGCGGACGACCTCCGCGAACGTGGCGGCCGGGGCGGTCACGACGCCAATCGCACGGGCGAGGATGCTGGTGTTCGACTCGGTTCCCGCGACTGACTGAGACATAGGCGGCCTCATCCGGTCCGATGAGTATGGCCGATCCAGACCATACTAGAGCGTTCCGTGCGTTTTCAGCCGTGAACCTGTGGGCCCGCGGGGCGATCGGCGGCAGGGAGCCGCAATGGCTCGGATCGAATTACGAAAGGCGACGATCCAAAGTTTCGCCATGGCGCTGCCGACAACTCCAGCACGGCCGGGGAGTCCGTGGTGATGCGGTTGTGTGCAGGTCTGGTCTTCGTGCTGCTGGCGGCGCTTCGGCCGACGATGGCGGCCGCGCAGCCGACGTTCGAGTCGGCCGGCGAACGGGCGCTCGGCATGGGCGGAGCGTTCGTCGCCGTCGCGGACGACGCGACGGCGACGCATTGGAATCCGGCCGGGCTCGCCGTCGGCGGGCCGGCCGGCATGACAATAGGGTGGCACCGCTTTCAAACCGGTAATCCGGACAGCCCGCTCTCGGCCGGCCCCGGACGACGGAGCACGCGGTTCACGAGCCTCGGGACGTGGCCGCTCGGCATTTCGTACGGGACGTTCGAGATGACCACGCTCGGCGCGGGTCCCGAGGGGCGCAGCGACGTCGAGGTGCGCACGCTGCGCACGACGCAGCTCGGCGGGACCGTGCTGCAGACCATCGTCGACGGGCTCGTCGTCGGCGCGACGCTCAACTACGTGCGCGGGAGCGTGGTCTCGGCGTTGTCGAGCGATCTGACGGTCGGCGCAGCGCTCGATCGGACCGACGACGTGAAAGGGCAGACGCGCGGCACGCTGGATCTCGACGCCGGCCTGATGGCCGACATGGGTCGGCTGCGCGTCGGGCTCGCGTGGAAGAATCTGCGATCCCCTTCGTTCGGCGATGCGGCCGTGGGCGAGATGACGCTGCCCAGGCAGGCGCGGCTTGGTCTTGCGGTCCTGCCGGTCGATGGCCTGACCCTTGCTATGGACCTCGACCTGGAGACGGTCGACCTCGGGGGCGACCTTCGTCGTGCGTGTGCCGTGGGAGGTGAGGGCCGGATCGGCCAGCACCTGGCGGTCCGGTCGGGGCTCCAGTGGAGCCTCGAAGGGCCCCGTCGGCTGTCGGCGTCCGCGGGGATGAGCGTGGCCATCCGCCGCGGGCTGTGGCTCGACGGGCACTGGGCTCAACGCCGGGACCGCGACGAAGCTCGTGAATTCGGCGTTGCGCTGCGCGCCGGCCTGTGACGGTCGCCATGGCTCCCGAGACGCATGGCTGTCCGACTTGGCGAACTCCTGCTGCGCGAGAAGCGCGTCACGCCCAACCAGCTTCAGGAGGCGTTGAACCATCAACGCCTCAACGGCGGGCGGCTCGGGGCGAGCCTCGTCAAGCTCGGCTTCCTCGCTGAGGAGGACATCACCGCGGCCGTGAGCCGCCAGGTGGGCGTCCCGGCCATCAACCTCCGCGAAGTCGAGCTCGAGACGGCCGTCGTCAAGCTCGTCTCAGCCGAGAGCGCGATCAAGTACAACGTCCTGCCCGTCGCACGCACCAGCACGACGCTCACGCTGGCCATGGCGGACCCGACGAACGTGTTCGCCATGGACGACATCAAGTTCATGACGGGCCTGCACGTCGAGCCGGTGGTCGCCTCCGAGACGGCGATTCGCGACGGCATCGCCCGGTACTACACGGCCCGTCCCGAACCGGCCGCCGGCGGCAAGGGCGCCGATCTGGCCAATCGCGCGCTCGAGGAGCTCGGGCTGCAGACCGACAACCTCGAGGTCGTCACCGACGCCGAGGAGATCGACGCCGCGGCCCTCGAGCGGCAGGGCGGCGATGCCCCGATCGTCAAGCTCGTGAACGCGCTGATGCTCTCGGCGATCCAGAAGGGCGCGAGCGACATCCACATCGAGCCGTACGAGAAGGAGATGCGGATCCGGTTCCGCATCGACGGACAGCTCCTGCCGGTGATGACGCCGGCGCTCCGCTATCGCGATCCGATCGTGTCGCGCGTGAAGATCATGGCGCGGCTCGACATCGCCGAGAAGCGGCTGCCGCAGGACGGCCGGATCAAGGCGCGGTTCCTGGATCGGGGGCGCAACCGCGACATCGACTTCCGCGTGTCGGTGCTGCCGACGCTGTTCGGCGAGAAGGTCGTGCTCCGGCTGCTCGATCCCGAGGGGCTGAAGCTCGACATGTCGCGGCTCGGCTTCGATCCCGACGCGCTCCGGAAGTTCGATCACGCGATTCGCAAGCCGTGGGGCATGGTGCTCGTGACGGGGCCGACGGGGAGCGGCAAGACGAACACGCTCTACTCGTCGCTCGCGCAGATCAACCAGCCCGGCGTCAACATCATCACCGCCGAGGATCCGGTCGAGTTCAACCTGCCGGGGATCAACCAGGTCCAGGTCCGCGAGAACATCGGCTTGAACTTCGCGAACGTGCTGCGCGCGTTCCTCCGCCAGGATCCCAACATCATCCTCGTCGGCGAGATCCGCGACAGCGAGACGGCCGCGATTGCGGTGAAAGCCGCGCTCACGGGCCACCTCGTGCTCTCGACGCTGCACACGAACGACGCCCCGAGCAGCCTCAACCGGCTCGTCAACATGGGCGTCGAGCCGTTCCTCGTCGGCAACTCCGTCAATCTCGTCTGCGCGCAGCGGCTGGTGCGGCGCATCTGCGACGCGTGCCGCGAGCCGCTCGATCTCTCGCCCGCCAAGCTCGTAGAAGCCGGCTTCAGCCGTGAGGAGGCCACCACGGTGCGCGCGTGCCACGGCCGCGGGTGCGACCGCTGCGGTGGGGCGGGCTACAAGGGGCGCGTCGGCCTCTTCGAGGTCATGGAAGTCACCGACGCGCTGCGCGAGCTGATCGTCGGCAACGCCTCGGCGACCGATCTGCGGAAGCTCGCGATGGCCGAAGGCATGGTCACGCTCCGCCAGAGCGGGCTGCAGAAAGTGCGCGAAGGGGTCACGACGCTGGACGAAGTCGTGCGGGAGACGATGTGACGATGAATTTGCCCGACCTGTTGAAGGCGACGCTCGAGCTGAAGGGTTCGGACCTGCACCTGTCGATGGGCTCGCCGCCCCAGGTGCGCGTGGACGGACAGTTGCGCCGGCTGGATCTGCCGGATCTGACGCCCGACGTCATCAAATCCCTCTGTTACAGCGTGCTCACGGACGCGCAGAAGAAGAAGTTCGAAGAGACGTGGGAGCTCGACATCGCGTTCGGCCTGCGCGGTGTCGGCCGCTTCCGCTGCAACGTGTTCAACCAGAAGGGGGGCGTCGGCGCCGTCTACCGGCTCATCCCGGAGAAGATCCGCCCGCTCGAGGAGCTCGGGCTGCCGCCCGTGCTCGCCGCGCTGGCCGACCGGCCGCGCGGCCTCGTGCTCGTCACGGGGCCCACGGGCAGCGGCAAGTCCACGACGCTCGCGGCGATGATCGATCGCATCAACCTCTCGCGGCACGCCCACATCCTCACGATCGAGGATCCGATCGAGTATCTCCACCAGCACAAGACCAGCCTCGTGAACCAGCGCGAGCTGCACTCCGACACGCAGAGCTTCTCGAAGGCGCTGCGCGCCGCGTTGCGCGAGGACCCCGACGTCGTGCTCGTCGGCGAGATGCGCGACCTCGAGACGATGGAGGCGGCCCTGAAGCTGGCCGAGACGGGCCACCTGACCATGGCCACGCTCCACACCAACTCGGCGGCCCAAACCATCACGCGTATCGTCGACGCCTTTCCGGCGCACCAGCAGGCGCAGATCCGCACGCAGTTGTCGCTCGTCCTCGAGGGGATCGTCTGTCAGGCGCTCGTCCCCAAAGCGGGCGGCCAGGGGCGCGTCGCCGCACTCGAGATCCTCGCCGCGACGCCCGCCATCCGCAACCTCATTCGCGAGG
Organism: Acidobacteriota bacterium; assembly: GCA_020853395.1. NCBI lineage: Bacteria > Pseudomonadati > Acidobacteriota > Acidobacteriota bacterium. Next base: position 535,475 of record JADYYY010000010.1, on the reverse strand, counting down.
ACAAGATCCACCAGATCTACGGGACGATGCAGGCCGGACAGGAGAAGTACGGGATGCAGACGATGAACCAGGCGCTCGCGCGGTACGTCGAGCGGCGCGTGATCACCCGCGATGTCGCGTTCTCCACGTCGTCGAATCGTGAGGAGCTGTCGCTCATGCTCGAGCGCGGCTCCGCCCATCCCGTGCCGGCGCCTGCCGTCGCGGCTCCGTACCGCGTCACCCAGGGAGCGACGCGATGACGAGCTACGCGTGGGCGGGACGTACGCGCGCCGGCCAGCTCGTGAAAGGCGAGCGCGTGGCGGAATCGAGCACGGCGCTCACCGCCGCGCTGCGCCGCGAGCAGATCCTCGTGACGAGCGTCCAGGTGGCGCCGAGGAAGGAGCGGCGCATCCGGCGGGTGCCGCCGAAGAACCTGGCCATCTTCACGCGGCAGTTCTCGGTCATGATCGACGCCGGCCTGCCGCTCGTGCAGTGCCTCGAGCTGCTGGCGAAGGAGGAGCCCGACAAGCGGCTGTCGGCCGCGGTCGAGCAGGTGAAGGCCGACGTCGAAGGCGGCGCCTCGCTCGCCGACGCGATGCAGCGGCGGCCCTACGCGTTCGACACCCTCTACACGAACATGGTGGCGGCCGGAGAAGCCGGCGGCATCCTGGACGTGATCCTGAAGCGGTTGGCGACGTTCATCGAGAAGCAGGCGAAGCTCGTCTCGCAGGTGCGCTCCGCGATGATCTATCCCATCGCAGTCCTGAGCATCGCGGTCGTCGTCGTGATGGTGATCCTCTGGAAGGTCATCCCGACGTTCACCGCGCTCTTCGAGGGGCTCAACGCCACGCTGCCGCTGCCGACCCGCATCGTCATCTGGGCGAGCAAGCAGCTCATCGTCGCCCTGCCGTTCATGGTCGTGGGGGCTCTCGGGCTGTCGTATGCGGTGCGGCGCTACTACCAGACGCCCGCGGGGCGCATGCGCATCGATCGGATGCTGCTGCGCCTGCCGCTCGTGGGCAAGATCTTCCGCAAGGTCGCGGTCGCCAGGTTCTGCCGGACGCTGTCGACGCTGCTCGGATCGGGCGTGCCGATCCTCGACGGCCTCGACATCACGGCGAAGACGTCGGGCAACGCCGTGATCGAGACCGCGCTTAACCAGGTGCGCGCGCGCATCGAGCGCGGCGACACCATCGCGCAGCCGCTGCGCGCGAGCGGCGTGTTCCCGCCGATGGTCGCGCAGATGATCGGCGCCGGCGAGAGCACGGGCGCTCTCGACACGATGCTCGCGAAGATCGCGGAGTTCTACGAGGACGAAGTCGACGTCGCGGTCGCCGGCCTGCTGACGATCCTCGAACCTGCGCTCATCTGCGTGCTCGGCGTCATCGTCGGCGGCATCGTCATCTCGATGTACCTGCCGCTGTTCGACCTGATCAGCCAGTTGTCGTAGGGCCCCGCGGATGGAGGCCGGCGGTCGCGGCCGCAGGATGTCAGAAACGTCGATCGTCGTCGAAGCCTGTCATGCAGGCGTTGCGATCGGCCTGGGCCGGCGGGTGGCGGCGAAACGGTTGGCGCTGGACAAACCGGCTACAATCAGAAGGTTAGCGTCGGTTCTCGAACGAAAGCCCTGTTTGGCACCTCCGTTGCTCTAGTGGGGCACCGGCGCGGGATTGATGGCGCAAGACTCGCGAACGTCCTGGCCGCCTGTGAATGTTGGAGTTCATGCACATTTCTAGCTTCAGGAGAGCACAGACAATGAAGGCCAAAGGAGAACAGGGCTTTACCCTCATCGAGCTGCTGATCGTCGTCGCGATCATCAGCATCATCGCGGCGATCGCGGTGCCAGGGCTGCTTCGCGCCAGGATGACCGGCAACGAGACGTCCGCCATCGCGTCGCTGAAGGTCACGACCTCGTCGCAGGTCGCGTACTCGGCCTCGTGGGGGAACGGCGGCTACGCGGCGACCTACGAGATCCTGGGCACGCCTCCGACCGGCACGACGGAAGCGTTCATCTCGGCGGATCTCGGCCACGCGGCCCCGGTGGACAAGAGCGGCTACAGGTTCGTGCTCGGCGCGGGCGCCGGCTCGATCGCCGGACCCAACGATGGAGCGGGCCGAGCCACGATCACGGCGTGGCTGGCGACGGCCATCCCGCAGACGGCCGGCACGACGGGCACGCGCGGGTTCGCCGTCAACGCGAGCAACACGATCTGGCAGGACTCGACGGGCGTGGCCCCGGGCGAGCCGTTCACGGCCAGCGCGACCGTCACGCCGGTCCAGTAAGGTCCAGCGCGCCTCAGGCACCGGGTTTTCGCCGATTGTTCGGGAAACCCGGTGCCTCAGCACCTTCCGACGGGTTTCCGCGCCAGGCCGCGGAAACCCGGTTTCTTTATAATCAGCGCATGTCCTCACGCCTTCGCTGGCTGATCCTGGCGTTCGCGGCCGTCGGCTTCGGCATGGCGGCATCGTCAACGTGGGTTCACTATCGGCTGCTGACCGATCCTGGCTACGTGAGCCCGTGCGACGTCAACACCACCTTCAGTTGCAGTCAGGTGTATCTCAGCCGGTTCGGATCGCTCTTCGGCGTGCCGGTCGCCATTGGCGGGCTGATCTGGTTCGGTCTCGTCGCGCTCATCGCAGTGTTCGGCGACGGCCGCCGCGAGGACAACCCGGCGGTTGGCTACCTGCAGGCGCTCGCGGTCGTCGGGCTCGGCGTGGTGCTCTACCTCGGGTATGTCTCGTCGCTGGTCATCAGGACGGGCTGTCTGCTCTGCATCGGCACGTACGTCTGCGTCGCGGCCATCTTCGTGCTGGCTTGGCGCGCGAAAGGGGAATCGTTGGGCAACCTTCCCGCTCGGCTCCTTGGTGATCTCGGCACGGCCCTGCGCCGGCCTGTCGTGCTCGCGGCGGTGCTGCTGTACCTCGCGGGCGCCGCGTCGGTCGTCGCGTTCTTTCCAAGGGAGTCGACGGTCTCGGAGCAGGCCGCGTCGGCGCCGGCGGTCACGGGCGATGCCCGGACGAATTTCGAGGCCGCCTGGGCCAGGCAGCCGCGGGTCGATGTTGGCGTGCCGGCCGACGGCGCCAAAGTCGTGGTCGTGAAGTTCAACGACTTCGAATGCCCGTCCTGCGCGCAGGCCGAGCTGTTCTACAAGCCGGTGCTGAAGAAGTTCGAAGCCTCCCGCCCCGGCGCGGTGAAATACGTCGTCAAGGACTGGCCCTGGAACAGCAAGTGCAACTTCAACACGCGCTCGACGATTCCCGGGCACGAAGCGGCGTGCGATGCGGCGGCTGCGGCGCGCATCGCCAAGGATCAGAGCGCGGCGAAGTACGAGGAGATGACGAGCTGGCTCTACACGCACCAGGGCGTGCCGCCGGCGCAGGTGAGGGAAGCCGCGGGCCGAATCCTGGGCGTGAAGGACTTCGACAAGGAATACGCCCTGAAGCTTCCAGCGATCCGCAGCGATATTGCCGATGGAGGAGTGCTGGGGATTCAGGGGACGCCGACCTACTACCTGAACGGCGTGAAGCTGCCGAGCGGCATGCTGCCGGCGTATTTCGAGCTGGCGATCGAGATCGAACTGAATCGTCCCTGACCCGCGCGCCGGCGAGCCGGCGTCGTGGCTGCGGACGGCCGGCCCCCGAGAGAGACCCAGATGACAACCGTGGTCCGGGTCGAACGACTGAGCAAAGACTTCCTCGCCGGCTTCTGGCGGCCGCGTCCGAAGCGCGTGCTGGACGACATCTCGTTCGACATCCCGCAGGGCGTCGTCTTCGGCCTGCTCGGGCCCAACGGCGCGGGCAAGAGCACCACGCTCAAGCTGCTGCTGAACCTGCTGCGCCCGACGTCGGGACGGATCGAGCTGCTCGGCCGGCCGGCTGGCGACGTCGAAGCGCGCCAACGGCTGGGGTTCCTGCCCGAGAACCCGACCTTCTACGATCATCTGACGGCGGAGGAGCTCGTCACCTACTTCGCCGGACTCTTCGGCTTCGCGGGCGCCGATCGACGCCGGCGCGTCGGCGAAGCGCTCGCGCGCGTGGGACTGGACGCCGAGCGCCACAAGCCGCTGCGGCAGTACTCGAAAGGGATGCTGCAGCGGGTCGGGCTCGCGCAGGCCATCGTGAACGACCCGGCGCTCGTCGTCCTCGACGAGCCGATGTCGGGGCTGGACCCGCTCGGCCGGCGCGACGTCCGCGAGATGATCCTGGAATGGCGGGATCAGGGCCGCACGGTGCTGTTCAGCTCGCACATCCTCAGCGATGCCGAGCTGTTGTGCAGCCGCGTCGGCATCCTGTCGAAAGGGCACCTGGTCGCGTCCGGCGCCCTCAGTGATCTCACCGGCCACGGCACCGGCGGCGCCGAGATCGTCATGGGCGGGCTCGAACCGCACGTGATCGAACGCATCCGGCCGCGGGTGCGCCGCGTGACACGGATCGACCACGGCCGGTACAGCCTCGAGATCGACGCGACCGCGCGTCCGGAGACGATCATCGCGGAGCTCGCGGCCAGCGGCGCGTCGCTCGTGTCGGTGACGCCGATGCGCACGACGCTCGAGGACGTGTTCCTGAAGGCGCTGGGCGAGGCGCCGGCGGCGTGACGCTGCGACGGATCGGCCTCGTCGCCTGGCACGTCTTCAAGGAGAGCGTGCGCGACCGCGTGCTCTACGGCATCGGCGCGTTTGCGCTGCTGCTGGTGATCGCGTCGATCGCGATTGCGCAGTTGTCGGCCGGCGAGGACGTCAAGATCATCAAGGACCTCGGGCTCTCGACGCTTGAGCTGGCCGGCGCGCTGATGAGCGTGTTCATCGGCGTGGGGCTCGTGGCGCGCGAGATCGATCGGCGCAGCATCTTCAGCCTGCTCGCGAAGCCGCTCCCGCGCTGGGAGTTCGTCACGGGGAAGTACATCGGGCTGGTCGCCACGATTGCGGTGAACCTCGCGGCGATGACGGCCGCGCTGTATCTCGTCCTCGGCTATCTCGACTGGCAGGCCTTGCCGGTCGAGCGCCGGGCCTGGGACGCGCCGGCGATGGATCCGTGGCTCCTGCTGGCGGTCGGGATGATCCTCCTCGAGCTGGCGCTGCTCACGGCCGTGGCGCTGTTCTTCTCGTCGTTCTCGTCCAACGCCCTCCTGTCGGTGGCCTTCACGGTCGGCGTGTTCGTCACCGGGCTGTACAGCGCCGATCTTCGCGGGTTCGGCGACGTCGTGGACGTCTCGCCCGCCGTCGCCTGGCTCGTGGGGCTCGTCGGCTGGGCCGTGCCGGCGTTCTCCGCGTTCGACGTGAAGGCATCGGTCGTTCACGGCCTGGTGCTGCCGAACGGCTTCGTGGCGTTCACCGTCGCCTACGCCATCCTCTATGCCGCGGGGCTGGTCGGTGCAGCCGTCGCGGTCTTCGGGCGGCGGGAGTTCGTATGACGTCGCGCCGCGCGGCGTTCGTGCGAGCGCTCCTCGCGCTGGCGTGCCTGGGCGTCGCGTCGGGCGTGCTGTATGCCAGGGAGACGAGGCATCCGCTGCCCCAATCGACGGCGCGGCTGATGTACCTCACGTCCGGCGCCGTGGCCGATCGCCTGTACCTGTCCTTCGATGCCATCGCCGCCGACCTGTACTGGATTCGCACGATCCAGCACTACGGGCGCGACCGCAAATCGGCGCGGACGACCGACCGGTTCCAGTTCCTCCAGCCGCTGCTGGATCTGACGACGAGGCTCGATCCGCACTTCAACATCGCGTACCGGTTCGGCGCGATCTTCCTGTCGATGGCCCCGCCGAACGGCCCCGGCCGGCCGGACCAGGCCGTCCAGCTCCTCGAGAAGGGCATGGCGGCCAATCCGCAGCGGTGGCAGTACGCGCACGACGTCGGGTTCATCCACTACTGGTACCGGCGCGACTACGAGTCGGCCGGGCGTTGGTTCCGGAAGGCGGCGGCGCTGCCGGGCGCGCCCGACTGGCTCGAGCCGCTGGCGGCGCTCACCCTTGCGCAGGGCGGCGATCGCGCCGGCGCGCGCCGGCTCTTCCACGAGCTCCGGACGTCCGAGGAACGCTATATCCGCAGCGCCGCCGAACGCTCGCTCGCCCAGCTCGATGCGCTCGACGTGATCGATCGACTCCAGGCCGACGTCGATCGCTACACGCGCGACGCGGGACGCCCGCCCCACGAATGGCAAGACCTCGTGCGGACTGGCCGCATTCCCGGCATCCCCCTCGACCCGACCGGGATGCCCTTCGTCTACGACGAGACCACCGGCGCGGTCTCGCTGTCGCCGCAGTCCAGCCTGTCGCCCCTCCCCCAGGCGCTCGCCCGATGAGCGCCATCGCGCTCATCCTGCTGGGGCTGTTCGGCCTGGTGATCGGCAGCTTCCTGAACGTGTGCATCGGCCGGCTGCCGCTCGGCGAGTCGATCGTCTGGCCGGGGTCGCGCTGCCCGTCGTGCCGAACGGCGATCCGCTGGCACGACAACGTGCCGGTTGCCAGCTACCTCGTGCTCGGCGGCCGGTGCCGCGCGTGTCGCGCGCCCATCGGGCTGCGATATCCGCTGGTCGAGCTGGCCACGGCCGGCGCCTTCGTGCTCCAAGGGATCTTCACGGGCGGTGACTGGCCCCTGCTCGCCGCGCGGCTGGTCTTCACCGTGCTGCTGATCGTCCTCTTCGGCACCGACCTCGAGACGCAGCGCCTTCCGAACGTCGTCACGCTGCCTGGGATCGTCATCGGCGTGAGCTTCAGCTTCCTGTTGCCGCCGGGCGTTGCCGACAGCTTGTACGGAGCGGCGTTGGGCGCCGGCGTCCTGCTGCTGATTCGATGGGCCTGGCGCCGGGCCACCGGCGTGGACGGCATGGGGCTCGGCGACGTCAAGATGCTCGCCATGATCGGTGCCTTTCTCGGCTGGCGTCAGGTGATCGTCGTGTTGTTCCTGTCGAGCCTGAGCGGTGCGTTCGTCGGGCTCGGCGTGGCTGCGCTCCAGCGGAAGTCGCTCGACTATCGCCTGCCGTTCGGCACGTTCCTCGCCTTCTCGGCGTTCGTGGCGTCGCTCGTGGGCGAAGCGCTCATCGATTGGTACGCCCAGTTCCTGTGAGCGCACGCGGGGCTCGCAGATCCTGCGATCGCCGGCGTCGCCAAGCTCGCAGTAACTGCGATCCATCTCGGCTGCCTCAATAGAACGGCGCGGCTGCGCCAGGGATCGGCGCTTGCAATGCGTCGTGTCCAGCATGCGCAACGCCGCTAGCCGGCCACCGGATGGCTTCACGCTGATCGAAGTCCTGATCGCGCTCAACCTGGTCACGATCGCGCTCTCCGTCGTGGGCGCGCTGCTGGGGCTGTCGATCCGTGCGAGCGAGGAGGCGCGCGCCAGGACGATCGCGGCACTGCTCGCCCGTCAGAAGCTCGAGAGCCTGCGGTCGAGCCCGGCACCGCTCGCGCTCGCGCCGGGCGCACTCGACAGCAACGTCGCAGGCTTCTTCGACGTCGTGGATTCCAGCGGGCAGCCCTTCGCCAGCGGATCGAACGTGCCATTTGCCGGCCTCTACGTCCGCCGGTGGACCGGCGATCTCGTCGCGGTGACGGGCGTGCCGCTCGAGACGGTCACGGTTCTCGTGATGCCAGCCGTCTCGGCCGATGGACAGGTTTCGCGGCGAGGCTCCTCCGTGCAGCTATCGACCGTTCGACTGCCGAGATGACGATGGGCGATGGGCGACACGCTGAAGGCGGGTTCATGCTGATCGAAGTGCTCGTCGCGCTGGTGCTGGCGATGGTGCTGGCGGGCAGCCTGGTCGCCATGATGATCCCGACGGTCCAGAGCGCGCGTGCGCAGCCCGAAGCGCTCGACTTGCAGCAGCGGGTCCGGGCGGCAAGCCGCACGCTCGAGCGCGACTTGCGCGCGGCTGGCGCCGGCCTGGCCATCGGTCCGGCAGCCGGCACGCTCCGTCGTCTTCTACCTCCTCTCGTGCCCCGTCGTCTCGGCACGTCGTCGCCCGACGCGTCGACCGTCGTCCGGCCCGACGCCGTGACGATGCTGTGGGTGCCGGTGGATGGGGTGGAGACCACGCTCGCGGCGCCGATGGTGGGGAGCACGGCGACGCTCGAGCCCGGAGCCGGTTGCGACGGCAGCCGGCCGGGCTGCGGCTTCGGCGAGGGAACGACGGTGTTGATCGCCGACGGCGTCGGGCACTTCGATCTCTTCGCCGTGACGGCTGCGGTTGGCGGCGAGATCCATCTCAGCCCGCGCGGCGGCACGTCGCCATTTTCCTATGCGGCCGGCGCGACGGTCGCGAGCGTGGTCGCACGCACCTATACGTTCGACCGATCGGCTCGGCAGTTACGGCTGAGCGACGGAGCAGCAGACGTCACGATCCTGGACGAAATCGCCGGCCTGGCGATCGAGTACTTCGGGACGCCGGCTCCGGCCTTGGTACCGAAGCCGCCCGCCGGAACGGCCAACTGTCTCTACGAGGCGTCGGGCGCTCCGATCGGCGGCTCGTTGCTCACGCCGGATGACGACGGCCTTGCGGCTTTGCCGCTGTCGATCCTGGCGGACGGGCCATGGTGCGGAACAGGAGCGACGGCGTTCGACGCCGACCTCCTGCGGATCCGTCGTGTGCGCGTCACGGTCACGGGCCAGGTCGCGTCGAGCACGCTGCGCGGCCGTGGTGCCGGATTCGCGCTGGCGGGCACGAGTCGCAGCGCATGGGCGTGGGTGCCCGATCTCGCCGCGTCGTTCGACGTGGCGCCGCCGAATCTGGAGGTCGAGTGACGATGCGGGTGTATCGCGCGCGCGCGGGTGAGTGCGGCAGCGCCGTGTTGCTCGCCGTGATGGTGCTCGGGTGCGTCCTGGCTGCCAGCGCCGGCCTGATGACGTTGTCCGCCTCGGATCGTGCCATGTCCGCGAACTTCCGAGACGACGCCCGCGTGGCGTACGCGGCCGATGCGATCGGCGCGTACGTGGTCGGCGCGCTGAAACGTGCCGGTGGGTTCGGCGCAGCGCTTCAGGCCGACGCACGGTCCGGACTGTCCGATTCCTCGCGCGTCGTTCGCACTTCGTGGGGCAACCTGTTCGACCTCGAGCAGGAGACGACAACGTTGCAGGAGCGGACGAACCGTCGCTGGCCGAGAGGCGGCGACACGCCGGTCTGGCGGTTGTTCGCGTGGAGCGCGCTCGACCGGCTGATTCCTGCGGAGGCGGCCGCGTCCTGCCCGTATCTCGCGGCGTGGGTCGCCGACAACCCCACTGACGGCGATGGCGATTCGAATCTCGACTCGGACGGGATCGTGATGGTTCGGGCACAGGCGAGGCTGGGCCGGCGCGTGCGCACGCTGGAGTTGTTCGTGACGACGCGCGCGCCGGACAGTCCTGTAAGCGCGGGCCATTCGCCTGCCGGCGAGGACGCCGAGACGACGCCGCCAGGCGTGGCGCAGTTCTTGCCTCAGCAGGACGTCGACTCCACTTCGGCTGGCGTCGTGCGCGTGATGGCTTGGAGGGAAGCTCCGTGACGAGCGTTTGGCAGTTACCCGCCCTGATCGGAGCGATTCTCGCCTGGTTGAACGCACCGCCGGTATCGCTGGCCGACGCGGCGCGGCACGAAGCGGTGCGCCGCGCGCTCCTGCCCGCGGCGTCCGCCGTGCTGACCAACGAGACGCTGCCAACGCTTCGGCCGAGCGACATCGCCGTTCCTGCCCCCGCCCCCGAAGATCCGGAGCAGGACACGTCGTCGCCGGCGGAGACCTCGCCGGCAGGTGCGAAGCCCGTTGTTGCGGCTGAGCCCGCGAAAGCGGCTCCTTCCGACGAGGCGCAGTGGCGCACGAAGGTCGCCGGGCTGACGGCGGAGCTCGAGCGCAATCGCACGCTCGCCGCGGCCCTGGAGTCGCGCGTGGCGGCGTTGCAGAACGACCTGTTGCGCCGCGACGATCCCGTGCAGCGCGCATCGCTGGCTCAGGGCCTGTCGAAAGCGCTCGCCGAGGCCGAGCGTCTGCGGACGACGCTGCAATCGAACCAGGCCGAGATCGACAAGCTGCGGGAGGATGCGCGGCGGCGCGGCGTGCCTCCGGGGTGGCTGCGCCCGTAGCGTCTGCGGGCGCAGCGCCGGCGGCTATTTCATGCCGATCGCGCGCATGGCGTCCACGAGCTCGCGCGAGTGCACGTCGCGTACGATTTCCGTCGCGCCGATGCCGTGGGCGAGCACGAAGTGCAGCGTGCCGCTCACGACCTTCTTGTCGTGGCCGATGACGTCGAGCGCGTCCGAGATCTTCAGGTCCGCCACGGGGGGAAGCGGCCCCATGTGCCGCAGCAGTTCGCCGAGCTGCTGCGAGTCCTCCCGCGACATGAGCCCACGCGCGGCCGATAGCCTGGCGGCGGCGAGCATGCCGTAGCCGATCGCTTCGCCATGCCGGAATCGGCGATAGCTCGTGACCGCTTCGAGAGCGTGTCCAACGGTGTGCCCGAAGTTCAGCGCGCGCCGCGGTCCCTGCTCCCGCTCGTCGGCCGTGACCACTCCGGCCTTGATCCGGCAGCACTCGGCGATGATCGGCGTGAGATACGCCGCATCCTGGTTGAAGATCGCGTTGAGCCCGTCGCGGACGCGCTCGAAGAGCGCGCGTGAGGCGATGACGCCGTACTTCACGACCTCGTAGAGGCCCGACCTGAACTCGCGCCGCGCGAGCGTCCCCAGCACGTTCGGGTCGCAGACGACGATTGCTGGTGAATGGAACGCTCCGACGAGGTTCTTGCCGGCCGCGAGGTTCACGCCCACTTTGCCGCCGATCGCGCTGTCCACCTGCGCCAGCAGCGTCGTCGGCACCTGCACGAGCGCGATGCCCCTGAGGTAGGTCGCGGCCGCGAAGCCCGTCACGTCGCCGACGACGCCACCGCCGAAGGCGACGAGCGCCGCAGAGCGGTCGAGGTTCGCCCGCACGCAGGCGTCGTAGATGCGCGTCACCGTCGACAGCACCTTCGCGCGCTCCCCGTCGGGAAGCAGCAGCGGGCGTTCCTTCTTCTGCATCAGCCGATCGAGCCGATGGCCCTGGGATCGCCAGACCGGCGAGGCGCTGACCACGATGCGTTGACGATCGAGTCCTTGCTCGGCCAGCAGATCGCCCAGGCGTTCGAGGATTCCGGATCCGATGACCACCGGATACGTGGTGCGTTCGCTCCTGACGTTCAGGCGGATGGGATCCATGTCGACTGCCGGCGTTCCCCGAGGCCAAGGCGTGCCGCGGGAGCGGGCCTGTTAGGATAGCAGGCTCGAGGAGCTGCCCTTGGCCGAGCAGAAGAAAGACGCGTTCGTTACGGAGATCACGCCCCGATCGGAGGACTTCTCCCGCTGGTATCTCGACGTGGTTCGGCGGGCCGAGCTGGCCGACTACTCGCCGGTCAAGGGCTGCATGGTGATCCGTCCCTATGGTTACGCCATCTGGGAGCACATCCAGCGGATTCTCGACGCGCGGTTCAAGGCGACCGGCCACGTCAACGCGTACTTCCCGCTGTTCATCCCCGAAGGTCTGCTCCTGAAGGAGCAGGCGCACGTCGAGGGATTCGCGCCGCAGGTCGCGTGGGTCACGAAGGGGGGCGACGAGGATCTCGAGGAGAAGCTCGTCGTGCGGCCGACCTCCGAAGTCATCATCGGCACGATGTACTCCAAGTGGATCAAGTCGTGGCGCGACCTGCCGGTGCTCATCAACCAGTGGGCGAACGTCGTCCGGTGGGAGAAAGTGACCCGGCCCTTCCTGCGGACGACCGAGTTCCTGTGGCAGGAAGGGCACACCGCGCACGAGACCGCCGAGGAGGCCGAAGCCGAGACGCTGAAGATCCTCGAGCTCTATCAGGACTTCGTCGAGAACTCGCTGGCCGTGCCGGTCATCGCCGGCATCAAGAGCGACAGCGAGAAGTTCGCGGGCGCATCCCGCACCTATTCGATCGAGGCGCTGATGGGCGACGGGCGCGCCCTCCAGGCCGGCACCTCGCACAACCTGGGGCAGAACTTCGCGAAGGCGTTCGAGATCCAGTTCCAGGGCCGCGACAAAGCCCTGCAGCACGCCTGGACGACGTCGTGGGGCGTGTCGACGCGGTTGATCGGCGCGCTGATCATGACGCACGGCGACGACAGCGGGCTGATCCTGCCTCCCGACGTGGCGCCCTATCAGGTCGTGATCGTGCCGATTCCTCGCGGCAACTGGAAGGAGACCGTGCTGCCGAAGGCCGAGGCGCTCTGCGACGAGCTGACGCGACACGGGATTCGGGTGAAGCTCGACGCGTCCGAAGAGAACTCGCCCGGGTGGAAGTTCGCCGAGTGGGAGCTGCGCGGCGTCCCCCTGCGCCTCGAGATCGGTCCCAAGGACATCGAGAAGGCGCAGGTATTCTCGGCGCGGCGTGACACGCGGGCCAAGGAGGCGCTGCCGCTCGCGGATCTGCCGGCCCGCGTCGAGGCGATGCTGGGCGACATCCAGCGCGCGCTGTTCGTGCGCGCGCGGCAGTTCCGAGACGAGCACACCGTCGAGGTTGGTGGCTGGGACGCCTTCCAGGCCGCGATGGAAGGGCGGCCTGGATTCGTGGTCGCGCCGTGGTGCGGAGACGCGGTTTGCGAGGCGGCCATCAAGGCCGAGACCCAGGCCACGCTCCGCAACATCCCGATTCCCGTGGAGCGCGTCGAGGCGCGCTGCGTGCGGTGCGGGAACCAGGCCTCCGTGAAGGCCTGGTTCGCCAAAGCGTATTGACCGCGCGGCGCGGCGTTACTGCAGCGTCACGACGAGCGCGGCGCGGCGGTTCAGGCGCCGCGTGATCTCGCGCGAGTTGTCGTACTTGGGCCGTTCCTCGCCGTAGCTGACCGTCCGCAGTCGGGCGGTGGGGATGCCTCGGCTGAGTAGGTAGTCGCGGACGGCTCTCGCGCGCCGGTCGCCCAGCGCGAGGTTGTACTCGGCCGTGCCGATACTGCACGTGTGCCCCTCGATGTCGAGACGCAGCGTCGGATTGGCCTGCATCGCCGTCACGGCCTGATCGAGCACCTGGAGCGCGTCGGGCCGGAGGTTGAACCGGTCGAACTCGAAGTGCACGTCCTCGAACGTGAACTGCCGAGGCTGGGTGACCTGGATCGTGACCGTGTCGCTCGCCGTGCCGCCGCGGCCGTCGTTGACGCCGACCCTGACGGGGACCGACCCTGGGCTCATCGGCGCCGTCCAGTTCGACTGCCGGCTGGCCGGCGAGGCCAGCGTCCCCGACGGGGCGGTCCACTGGTAGGTCAGCGGATCGCCGTCTGGATCCTGGGCATCTGCGGTGACGACCGACGTGCGGCCGACTTCCACCGAGCAGGGATTGCAGTCGGCCTTCACGGTCGGCGGCCGGTTGGCCGCCGCGGTCGGCGCTGGTGCCGCTCCTGGTCCGCCAGGGCCGCCCGCGCCAGGCTGCGCGGGGCCGCCGCCGGCGGGTCCCGCTGGGGCCGCCGCCGGCCCACCCGGTCCTGCCTGCCCGCCTGGTCCTGCCGGTCCGCCGGCAACGGGTCCGGCTGGACCGCCGGGACCACCGGGCCCCGCCAGGCTCGGCGCGCGTTCGCTCCGGCCGGAGGGGTGGAACCCGATTCGCACTTGGAGGCCCTTGTCGTCCTTCGGCGTGTTCGGATACCCGGCATCTTCGCGGTTGTGCATGCCGACGTTCCAGCTCGCGGCCGCGCCGACGAAGAAGCCGTTCGGTGCCTGCCAGGTCAAGCCGATCGCGGCGACCACCGGTCCCTTGACCGTGGTGCTCGTCGGCACGGGTGACCCGTCGCTGCCGAACTGCCCGGCCGGCGCCGTGACGGTGTCGTCGAGATACCGTTCGCCGAAGAGCTCGGTCGTGACGCGGAGCCCGAGGTTGTAGCGCTGAGGGAACGCCGCGCCGACGCCCCAGCGGATTCCGTTCGTCAACGAGTAGCCGGACGGGTTTCCACGGGAGATGAAGCCGCCGTAGCCGGCGACTTCGACCACCCGGTTGCCGCCCGAGACGATGGCGTCCACGGCGACGTCAGCCTTGCCGCTGGTGGTACCCGCGTCCTTGTCTCCCGTGGGCGCTCTGAGCATGGCCCGCACGGCGAACCCGGCCGGCCCCCCTGGTCCGCCGACCGGCCAGCCCACCTTGCCGCCGAGCCAGAGGTCGCCCCGCTTGCTGACCCACTCGCGGCGCAGCAGCGGGAAGTTCGGGATGATCCCGCCGCCGGTGCCCAATGAGTCGTCTCCGCTGAAAAAGAGCGGACGCGTGTCACGGTCGATGCGCGTGAGGAGCGACCAACTGGCGAACAGTTCCGCACGGTCGCCGAGGCCGACTGCGACCGTCGCCGGGAACGTCGAGATGTCGGCGAAGCCCTGGCCGTCATCGAGGTTGGTCCGGTAGAACGAGACCGACCACTTCCGCGATGGCAGCACGTCGCTCGTCGGCACGAACCACATCCCGGTCGTGCCCGAGGTCGTCGTCGTGGTCTTGCGCGCTGACGTCGACTCGCTGGTCTGCTGCGGCGCGGGGGCGCTGGATTGCTGGGGGGCGGCGAGGGCGGTGGATCCGGAGACCACCATGATGATGAGGCTTGCTCCAGCCAGTCGCGTCATAGGTATCCCGTCATGTAGGGCCCGGCGGTCGGCTGGGAAGCGACAGGTGGTCACGCCGAGACCCCTTTCGGCATGGTAGTACCCGCCCCGAAGACAAGTCAACGAAAACACGCCCCCGCTCGCGTCGATCGGCCCCATGATGGCGAGGCACGCCGCGTCGGACACGTTATACTGGCCGGAGACCGATCGCGGGTCAGGAGCGCACTATGGGTCCACTTGGCTTTCCGGAAATGGTCGTGATCTTCGTCATCGCTCTGCTCGTGTTCGGGCCGAGGAAGCTGCCCGAGCTGGGCCGGTCGCTCGGCAAGGGCCTGTCGGAGTTCAAGCGGGCGTCCAACGACCTGCGCAACACGCTCGACGACGAAATCCGCAACGAAGAGCGGCGGTCGGCGATCACCACGCCGGTCGAGCCGGCCCGTGTCGAGGCGCCGGCCACGTCGTCATACGACGCCCCTGCCGTCGAGCCGGACACCGTGGCTCGGGGGCAGCAGTCCGCGTGATTCCGTCCGACGCCGCCGATGAGCACCGACTCCTCACGCATCGGCCAGACCATCGCCCACGACGCTGAATTCGAGCAGGCCGAGGAACTCGACGACCGGTCGAGGATGGGGTTCCTCGACCACCTGGACGAGCTTCGACGCAGGATTCTCTACTCGCTCTACGCGGTGCTCGGCTGCGTGGCCGTGACGTTCTGGTACTGGGAGCCGATGTTCCGGTACCTCGTGAGCTACTTCCGCGACAACTCGGCCGGCGGCGAAGTGGTGTACACGAACGCCACCGCCGGCTTCATGTTCAGCCTGAAGGTCTCGGGGCTCGCGGCGCTGGTCGTCGCGTCGCCCTTCGTCTTCATGCAGGTCTGGCTGTTCGTCGCGCCCGGTCTCTACCGTCGCGAGAAGCGGATGGCCGTGCCGTTCGTCTTCTTCTCGTCGCTGCTCTTCTTCGCCGGCGCCGCGTTCGCGCACTACGTGGGATTCCCGACGATGTGGCGGTTCCTGGCGAGCTATCAGATCGCCGGCGTGAAGTTCCTGCCGCAGCTCGACGACACGTTCGGGTTCTACGTCTACACGCTGCTCGGGGCCGGCATCGTCTTCCAGTTGCCGATGCTGGTGTTCGCACTCGCGCGCTTCGGGCTCGTCACGGCGAAGTTCCTGGCGCGCCATTTCAAGTACGCCGTGCTCGTCATCTTCGTGCTGGCCGCCGTCATCACGCCGTCGGCCGACGTCGTCAGCCAGACGGTCATCGCGGCGCCGATGATCGTGCTCTACATCGTGAGCATCGGGGTGGCGTGGCTGTTCGGCAAGAAACGCCCCGCCGACGCCTGAGGCTTGCTAGGATGATGTCCATGCGCAGGGTTCGCGTGCCTTCTGCGGCCGTGGTGGCCGTGCTCGCCGCGGCAATCGGGTTCGGCGTCGGCGCCGCCACGGCGCAGACGCAGGAACGCGTGCGCGCCCGCTACATGATCTACGCGCAGGCGCTCGCGGAAATCGAGCAGGGCTACGTCGAGCCGGTGGACGCCCGCTGCACGAGCTCCCGCGATGCGCCGTGTGGGACGGAAGCGCTCGTCTACGACTCGATCGACGGAATGCTGCGGACGCTCGACCCACACTCGAGCTTCTTCACGCCGCGCGACTTCCGGCTGATGCGCGAACGGCAGGAAGGCCGCTATTCCGGCATCGGGATCCAGATTGCGCCCATGACGACGCCGCCGGGCGTGGTCGTGACGTCGCTCTTCGAGGGATCGCCGGCGTACCGGGCCGGCATTCGCCGCGGCGACGTCATCGCGCGCATCAACGGCGAGGACGCGCAGGACACCTGGTCCACGCAGGATGTCGTGGACCGCGTGAAGGGGCCGAAGGGCACCACCGTGAACATCGGCATCCGTCGTCCAGGCGTCGACGAGCTGATTGCGCTCACGGTCGCGCGCGACGAGATCCGGATCCCCAGCGTCCGGGCGTCGTTCATGCTGGAGCCGGCCACCGGCTACGTCCGCCTGCAGGACTTCTCCGAGACCACCAACGCCGAGCTGGGCCAGGCGCTGACGAAGCTCAAGGCCGCGGGCATGCAGCGGCTGATGCTCGATCTGCGCGACAACCCTGGCGGTCCGCTGAACCAGGCGATCGAAGTGGCCAGCCGCTTCCTCCGAAAAGGCGAGATGGTCGTCTACACGCGCGGCCGCATCCCCAATTCCGACGACGACTACCTGGCGCCGCAGACGGGCGACTACACCGACGTGCCGCTCATCGTGCTGGTCGATCGGCAGAGCGCCAGCGCCTCGGAGATCGTGAGCGGCGCGATGCAGGATCACGATCGCGGGCTCGTCGTCGGCGAGACGACGTTCGGCAAGGCTCTCGTCCAGTCGGTGTACAACCTCTCGAACGGCGCCGGGCTGGCACTCACGACCGGCCGGTACTACACGCCCAGCGGCCGGCTGATCCAGCGTCCGTGGGACGGCGCCTTCGACGAGTACCTCACCTATGCGCTCCGCGATCAGGAAGAGCCGCGCCCCCATTCGCCGGCCGACCTCAAGCTCACGGACGGCAAGCGCAAGGTGTACAGCGGCGGTGGCGTCGAGCCGGACCATTTCATCGCCGGTCCCGAGGGATTCAACCCGAGCCGGTTCGGCCGGTCGCTCCAGCAGTCGGGACGGTTCGTTGGATTTGCCGAGCGCTTCACGAAAGAAGGCGACGAGCGCCCGGGCTCCCGCTCGTCGGCGAAAGCCCATCGGGTGTCGGCCGGCTGGCAAGTGACCGACGATCTCGTGCAGGAGTTCCGGCAATACCTCCAGGACCAGCGCCTGTCGATCGACGAGGCCGCCTTTGCCGCCGATCTGCCGTTTATCAAGGCCATGATCAAGTACGAGGTGGACGTCGATCTGTTCGGCGTAGAAGAGGCGCGCCGCAATCTCTCGGCCGTCGATCCCCAGGTCCGGGGTGCGCTCGGCTTCTTCGACGACGCGGCGAAGCTGCTCGCATCGCGCTGACCCGTTCCATCCTCCTTCCTCGTCTTGCGGGTCATCCGCAGCCCCAACATCTGGGGCCGGGCTTTTCTATTGCCCCGCCAAATGGTGCTTGCTAAACTGACGCGCTAACGAAACGGGTTCCAGACGGTCCGCCAGAAGACCCGGCTTCGCTTTCCCTTCACATGCGACTGTCGAAACTGCATATCGCCGGCTTCAAGAGCTTCCCGGACCGCGCCGAACTCGGGTTCGGCGACGGCGTGACCGCCATCGTCGGCCCCAACGGGTGCGGCAAGAGCAACGTCGTCGACGCCATCACGTGGGTGCTGGGGGAACAAAGCGCCAAGAGCCTGCGCGGCGAGCGCATGGAAGACGTGATCTTCAACGGCAGCGAGGGGCGCAAGCCGACGGCGACGGCCGAGGTGCGGCTGAAGCTGTCCCAGGTGGCCCAGGCCGGTCTGGTGGTAGCGTCCGACGACCAGCTCGTGGACGAGCCGCCCGTGCTCGTGCGCGACGTCGAGATTGGCCGCCGGCTCTACCGGTCCGGCGAGAGCGAGTACTTGATCGACGGCGAGGTCTGCCGGCTGCGCGACGTCCACGATCTGCTGATGGACTCGGGGTTGGGCGTCAAGGCCTACGCCGTGATCGAGCAGGGCAAGATCGGGCAGATCCTCTCGTCGCGGCCGGCCGAGCGCCGGATGCTGATCGAGGAAGCGGCCGGCGTGACCAAGTACAAGTCGCGGCGTCGGGCCGCGGAGCTGAAGCTCGAGGCCGCCCAGCAGAACCTCACGCGCGTCGAGGACATCGTCTTCGAAGTGGAGAAGCAGCGCGGCGCGCTGAAGCGCCAGGCGGCGCGCGCGCGCCGCTACCGCCAGCTCCGCGACGAGCTTCGCAAGTGGGAACAGGTGCAGTTCGCCCGGCGATCGGCGCTCCTGTCGCGCGACGTCGCCGCCGCCGAGGCGGCGTTCGAGGACGCGTCGGTTCGCGCCGCTGCGTCCGCGGCCCGCGTCGCGGAGTTGGAGAGCGCGCTCGAAGCGGCGCGCCTCACGCTGACCGAAGTCGAGCACGCGGCGACCGCTGCGCGGGATCATGCGCACGGCCGCGAACTGGAAATCGGGCGGCTGCAGCAGCAGATCGCGTTCAACCGGCATCAGATCGAGGATCTGGCGCGGCAGGCCGATCGGTTCGCCGCCGAAGTCCACGAGCTCGAGGAGCGGCGCGGCCCGGCAGCCGAGACGTTGGCGGGCCGGCAGGCCGCCGCGCAGGAGGCGCAGGGCGCGCTCGACGGCGCCGGGGCCGACGTCGCCGCGCGGGAAGCGGAATACCGCGTCGCGCTCTCCGCCGTGCAGGTGATCGAGCAGGACGCGGACCGCACGCGGGCGGCCGTCATGGCCGCCACCACGACGCTGTCCGCGCTGCGGCAGGCGAGAGACCACGCCGCGACAGTTCGGGACCGCGTTGCCGCCGAGCTCGAGCGGCTGGGCGTGGAGGCGCGAGAGCTGGCGGCCGAGGTCGAGCGCCTTGGAGGCCAGCGGGACGAGCAGACCCACACGCTGAGCTCGATGCGCGAGGTGCTCGATGCCGTGCGAACCCGGCGAGCGGAAGCGGAGCGCACGCTCGCCGCACGGCGCGCGGAACACGAACGGCTCTCGGCCGAGCTCGGCCGGCAGGAACGGGAGCTCGCCGGCCGGCAAGCCAGGCTGCGATCGCTCGAGGAACTCGAAGCCAGCCGCGCGACCTACGGCGACGCGGCGCGGCTCGTGCTCGCCGACACGCAGGCCGGCATCCGCCAGCACGGCTCCGTCGCCGACCATCTGGACGTCGAGCGCTCCTACGAACGCGCGGTCGACGCGCTCGCCGGCGAGCTGTTGCAATACGTGCTGGTGGAGAGCCATGACGACGTGCGTCGTGCGCTGGCGTTGCTCGAGGAGCGCCGCGCAGGCCGCTGCGGCTTCCTCGTGCTGGATCGCGCGCAGGGCGTGCCGCCGCCGTTCGACGCACCCTCGGGGGCACGGGCGCTCGCCGACGTCGTCAGCGGCACGGGCCACGAGGCGGACGCCGTGCTCGGCGCGCTCGGCCAGGCGCTGATCGTGAACGACTACGCGACCGCCGAACGGCTCGCCAGCGCCGTGTCCGTGCCGATGGCGACGGCGACCGGCGAGGTGTTTCGCAACGGCTCGCTGGTACAGGGCGGAACGCGCCGCGACGTCCAAGGCATCCTGGAGACGCGCGCCGAGGTGTCCCGGCTTCGTGACGACGTCGAGGCCGCGCGCGAGGCGGTCTCGACGCTCACGAGCGCGTTGGCATCGACGGCCGAGGCCGCAGCCGCCGATCAGCAGACGGTGCTCGCCCTCACGGCCGATCTGCACGAACGCGAGAAGGCCATCGTCGCGCTCGATGGGCAGCTCTCGCGCCTGCACGAGGAGCACGCGCGCGTCACCCGGCGGCTGGAGCTCGTCAGCACCGAGCGCGCGCGGGCGACCGAGGAGCAGACCGCCGCCGAGGCCAGGCGCGACGAGGCGCTTGCCGCCATCCAGACGCACGAGGCGGAACAGCGCGACGCCGAAGCCAGCCTGGGGAGCGTGGCCGCGAGGTTGCAGGAGGCCCGCCAGGCCGCCGAGGCGCGCTCGCGGCTGGTCACCGACAGCCGTACGACGCAGGCGGCCCTGGTGGAAAGAGCATCGGCGCTGGCCGCGGAGGTCGCGCGGCTCGAGGACGCGCAGCGCGAGCTCGAGGCCAGGATCGTGACGCGGACGTCGGAGATCCAGCACACCGACGTCAGACGCCGCCAGCTCGGCGAGGGCATCGTCGAGCTCGAGGGTCGGCTCGACGAGGAGGTCCGAGCCTTCGAGGCGCTCAAGACCGACATCCGCGGGCTCGACGAGCGCGTGACGGCGTTGCGCGCCGAGTTCACCGCGCGAGATCAGGCTATCCGCGAAGCCAGGCATCAGTTCGAGAAGGTGCGGGCCGAAGTCGGTGCGGCCGAGGTCGCCCGGGCCAAGGCCTTTGCCGACCAGGAGCACCTGGCCGCGACGTGCCTCGAAGCGGTCGGCCGCACGCTCGAGGAGGTCGATGCCGTCGTGGCCGAGCTCGAAGCGCGAGGCGACCTGGTGCCGCCGAGCCGGCGGAGCCGTCCCGTCACCGCCGAGGTCTCCGAGGAGGACGAGGATCTCGAGGCGCCGGCAGATGCGGCCGCCGGTGTCGAGGTTGCCGGAGAGCCCGAGCCGGTCGCCACGAGCCCCGACGAAATCGTCGCGCTCTTTCGCAGCCGCATCGATCGACTCGGTCCCGTGAACATGATGGCGATCGAGCAGTTCGACGAGCTCGAATCCCGCCATCGGTTCCTGACGACGCAGCGACAGGACCTGCTCGACTCGATCGCGCAGACCGGCGAGGCCATCCGCAAGATCGACAAGACCACGCGTGAACGCTTCGCGGAGGCCTTCGAATCGATCAACCGCAACTTCGAACGGACGTTCTCGACGCTCTTCGGAGGCGGCCGGGCAGGGCTCGTGCTCATCGACACCGAGAACGACCAGGAGAGCGGGATCGACATCATCGCGCAGCCGCCCGGCAAGCGCCTTCAGAACGTGCAGTTGCTCTCGGGCGGCGAGAAGGCGCTGACGGCGATGGCCCTGATGTTCGCGGTGTTCACGTACCGTCCCAGCCCGTTCTGCCTGCTCGACGAGATCGACGCGCCGCTCGACGATGCGAACATCGGCCGGTTCGTGGAGATGCTGCGCGGGATGCAGGCCCACACGCAGTTCATCCTCATCACCCACAACCGCAAGACGATGGAGATCGCGAACCGGCTGTACGGCGTGACGATGGAAGAGCCCGGGGTGTCGAAGCTCATCTCGCTCGAGCTGAACTGATCGACGGCGAGCCTGCCCTGACCGCCCGCGGCTGAGGGTCGGCGGATGAACGAGACGAAAGCCACGCGGTACCAGCGCCTCAGGCGCCGGGCGCGCGTGATCGAGGCAGCCTGCGCTGGCGCCGCGCTCGCGCTGCTGGCGCTGACGCCGGCCGGAGGGCGGCTCGGCGACGCGGTTTCCCAAGCCGCGCGAGGCGCATTCGGTGGTGGCGCCGCCGCCGCCCTTGTTCTCTTCGTCCTCGCGGTCGTGCTCGTCGTGGACCTCGCGACCCTTCCGGCAAGCCTGTACGTCGCGCTGCGGCTCAACCGGCGGTACCGGCGCGACGCCGAGCTGTCGCCCGACGACGTGCTGGGCACGCACGTCCAGGCGCTGGCTGTCATGATGCCGGCGGCCGTCGCCGCCGCCGCGATCGTTGCCGGTTCTCGTGTCGCCGCCGGATCGTGGTGGTGGGTGATGGCCGGGCCGTTGCTCGCCGCAGGGCTCGTGTCCGCCCTCCATCTCGCGCCCGCGCTGCTGAGCCGCGTCGCCGGAGTCCAGCCGATCGAACGTCCGGGTCTCGTGCATCGGTTGGAGGAGCTGGCTCGCCGCGCGAACGTGCCGATCGCCCGCATCCTGGAATGGCGGGTGGGCCGCGCAGCCGGGGCGAGCGCGCTGGTCACCGGCGCCGGCGCCGGCCGTCGCGTTCTGGTCGCGTCGGAGCTGGTCCAGGACTGGAGCGACGACGAGATCGCCGTGGTGGTCGCACACGAGCTGGGCCACGTGGCACGCGGAGATCTGTGGCGCGCCCTGCTGGTCGACGTCGCGATCCTGTGGGCTGCGCTGCTCGCGTCGCAGTGGGCGCTCTCCGTGCTGCCGCCGTCTTCCGGAACGTCGTCATCGGATCTGGCCGCGTTGCCGTTGATCGCGCTCGTGGCGGTGGGCGTGTGGCTGGCCTTCACGCCGGTGCGGCACGCGTGCTCTCGCGCCCAGGAGCGGCGGGCGGATCGCTTCGCGCTCGCGCTGACGGGCCGCCCCGACGCATTCACGGCGGCCGTGCGGCGGCTCGGCTCACGCCACCTCGCGGAAGAGCGTCCTTCCCTGGCGACGCGATGGCTGTATCACCGCCATCCGTCGGTCGCCGAGCGTCTCGATGCGGCGGAATCGTTCAGGAGAGATCAGGGCCCGGAGTGGCGGGCTCAGGCGGACGGGTGACCGTCTACTCTCTCGGCTGCACCACGAGCGTGCCCTGCATGCTCTTGCACCGGTCGTCGATCGACAGGCTGCAGTAGAACCGGAAGCGGCCCGCCGTGTCGGCGCGGAAGTCGAAGGAGACCGGCTTGCCGGGCTCGGCGCGCCGCATGATGCGGTAGTGACTGTCGCCGTGGTCCTCGATCGTGAAGCTGTGCGGGATGTCCTCGGCCGTGAACGTGATGTGGACGAGGTCGTTCTGCGAGACCCGAATCTCTGGCGCCGAGCTGCCGCCCACTTCGAACGCGTAGTTACGGGCCGTCACGTTGAAGTCGCGCCGTGCCTGTGCCGTCAGGCCAATCGCGGCGCCGCAGACGGCGGCGAGCGCGAAGGCCGTCGCGGCGAACGTCCGCCTGTTGCAGCGACCCGCCTTGGTCACGAGATCCTCCTCACTTGAGACGCGGCCCTCCTCACTCCGGCCGGGAGGGACGGCATCGTGAGGTTGCTCGACGGCCGGCGCGGGTGACGCGCCGGCCTCGGGATCGATTGTAGCTCAGTGGCGCCGCGGCCGGCCTTCGCGCTCGTGGCGGCCGCCGCGCTCGCGATGGCCGTCGCCTGCGGGCGTGTCGTGCGTCGGGCGAGGTTCGCGCGGCGCCGTGCCCTCGTCGGGCGCGAGCAGCGCCTTCCGGCTGAGCCGCACCTTGCCGGACGGATCGACGTTGATCACCTTGACCATGATCTGCTCGCCTTCCTTGAGCTCGTCGCGGACGTCCTTGACGCGGTAGTTCGCGATCTCCGAGACGTGCAGCAGCCCGTCCACGCCCGGCATGATCTCGACGAACGCGCCGAAGTCGGTGATCCGCTCGACGCGGCCGAGATAGCTCGCGTTGAGTTCCGGCGTGGCGGTGAGCGACTTGATCATGTCGATGGCCATCTTCGCCGCCGACTCGTCGGCCGAGGCGACGTTCACGCGGCCGTCGTCCTCGACGTCGATCTTGACCCCGGTCTTCTCGATGATGCTGCGGATCATCTTGCCGCCTGGGCCGATGACGTCGCGGATCTTCTCGGTCGGGATGCGGATGGTCACGATCCGCGGCGCGAACGAGGAGATGTTCTCGCGCGGCGCGGCGAGCGCGTTCGCCATCAGATCCAGGATCTCGAGCCGGCCGTGGCGCGCCTGTTCGAGCGCCTTGCGCATGATGGCGAGCGTGATGCCGGCCACCTTGATGTCCATCTGGAGCGCCGTGATGCCGGCCCGCGTGCCGGCGACCTTGAAGTCCATGTCGCCGTAGTGATCTTCGGCGCCCGCGATGTCCGTGAGCACCGCCCACTTGCCGCTCTCTTCGTCCATCACGAGGCCCATCGCGACGCCGGCGACCGGCGCGCGCAGCGGCACGCCGGCGTCCATGAGCGCCAGCGCTCCGCCGCACACCGATGCCATCGACGACGAGCCGTTGGACTCGAGGATGTCGGAGACGACGCGGACGGTGTAGGGGAACTCGGTCTCCGACGGAATGAGCGGCGTAATCGCCCGTTCGGCGAGCGCGCCGTGGCCCACCTCACGCCGGCCCGGGCCACGCAGGAACTGCACCTCGCCGACCGAGAAGGGCGGGAAGTTGTAGTGCAGCATGAAGCGCTTGTACGCTTCGCCCTCGACCGACTCGATCTTCTGGGCGTCGTCCTCGGTGCCGAGCGTGGCGGTCACGAGCGCCTGGGTCTCGCCGCGCGTGAAGACCGCCGAGCCGTGGGTCCGCGGCAGCACGCCGGTCTCGATCCAGATCGGCCGGATCTCGTCGAAGCGCCGGCCGTCGAGCCGCTGGCCGCGCTCGAGGATCTCGTCGCGCATCACCTTCTCTTTCAGGTTCTTGAAGATGCGCTTGGCGTCCTCGCGCTGCTGCGGCTGATCCTCCGGGAGGGCGCCGACGAGATTGCCGAGCACCTCGTCGACCTGCTCGTAGTTCTCGAGCTTGTCCTTCAGGCGCATCGCCTCGGCCAGCGGCTCGTAGGCCTTGGCTTCGATGTCGCGGACGAAGGCGGCGTCGATGATCTTCGACGTCACCGTCTGCTTGTCCTTGCCGGCATCGCCCTGCAGGTCGTCGATGGCCGCGACGATCTGCCGGATCGCCTGGTGCGCGGCGTCGAGCGCGCCGATCATCTCCTCTTCGGTCGCCTCCTTCGCCCCCGCCTCGACCATCATGATCGCTTCGTGGCTTCCGGCGACGACCAGGTCGATCTTGCTCTGCCGGCGCTCGGCATACGTCGGGTTGATGACGTAGGCGCCGTCGACCAGACCGACGCGGACGCCGGCGATCGTCGACTGGAAGGGGATGGACGACAGCGCGAGTGCGGCCGACGCGCCGGTGATCGCCAGCACGTCCGAGTCGTTCTCCGTGTCGGCCGACATGAGCAGCGCGACGACCTGCGTCTCGAAGTGCCAGCCCGACGGGAACAGCGGCCGGATGGGCCGATCGATCAGCCGGCTCGTCAGCACCTCCTTCTCGGTAGGTTTGCCTTCCCGTTTGAAGAAGCCTCCGGGAATGCGGCCGGACGCGTACGTGTATTCACGGTAGTCGACGGTGAGCGGCAGAAAATCGATGCCCACGCGCGGGGTGGCGGCGTGACACGCGGTGACGAGCACCATCGTGTCGCCCGATCGGACGATCACGGCCCCATCGGCCTGTTTGGCGAGCTTGCCGGTCTCGATGGAGATGCGACGGGAGCCGACGGTGATTTCTCGGAAATGAGTGGTTGGAATCATGGCAACAGTAGGGGAGACGACTCTGCAGAATTGCGGACACCCCGAGCCCGGCAGGCGCGCCATCCGGCGGCGCCTGCCGCGCCCGCGGCTCCTACTTCCGGATGCCCAGCCGCCGGATCAGGTCGGCATACCCTTCCGCGTCCTTGCGCTTGAGGTAGTCGAGCAGCCGGCGACGCTGACCGACCAGCTTCAACAGGCCGCGCCTGGAATGATGGTCGTTCGCGTGGGTCTTGAAATGTTCGGTCAGGTAGCTGATCCGCTCGCTCAGGAGCGCCACCTGGACTTCAGGTGAGCCGGTATCGGTGTCGTGTTTACGGAAAGTCCCGATGACCTCCGTCTTGCGTTCGTTAGTCAGCACGCGGTGCCCTCCACGGACGACCCAGAAGCGCCAGAGAGCGCACCAAATCGCCGTACGGCGAGGTCCTCGAGAGGATCGCCAAAGACCAGATGTTAGCCGAGTACCGTCACTGGATGCAAAGCGCCGCCCTGCGGCCTGGCCAGCGCCAGCAGGTGCCCCTCCGGCGACAACAGCCGCACCAGTGCCTGCGCGCGTCCGACGGCAACTCCTGTTCCTACAATATCTTCTGGTCCGACGGCGTTGCCGTGTCGCGCGCGGCGGCAGCCTGTCTCGGTGAGCGAAACCGCCTCGAGGTCGGGCAGCGCCGCTGCCGGAGGAATCACGCGCGACGCGAGTTCCCGGCCGAGGCGCTCCGCCTCGCCGAGTCCAATGGCGTCGGCGACGGCGAAAGGGCCGCTGGCCGTGCGGCGCAGCGCCGCCAGGTGGCCGCCACAGCCCAGGGCCTCGCCGAGGTCCCGCGCCAGCGATCGGACGTAGAAGCCCGAGCCCGCCGTGACGCGGACGTGGAGATCGTCGCCGTGACGCTCCACGAGGTCGAGCGCATGGATCGTGACCGGCACCGGCCGCAGCTCGACCGCTGCAGCCCGGCGGGCGAGCGTGTAGGCACGTTCGCCGCCCACCTTCTTGGCCGAGTGCGCCGGCGGCACCTGCGCGATCGTTCCGCGGAACCGCGACAACGCCGCCTCGATTTCGCCGCCGGTCGCGCGCACCGGCAGGGCGGGTCCGATCGGCTCGCCTTCGCTGTCGTCGGTCGTCGTCCGCACGCCGAGGCGGATCGTCGCGTCGTAGGTCTTGCGTCCGGCCGTGAGGGCGGCGGCGAGCTTCGTCGCCCGGCCGAGCACGAGGACGAGCAGGCCGCTGGCTCGAGGATCCAGCGTGCCGGTGTGACCGATGCGCTGCTGCCCGAGCGTCCGGCGAACCCGGGCGACGACGTCGTGCGACGTCGGTCCGACCGGCTTGTCGACGAGCAGCACGCCATCGACGTCCGGGTGAGTCGTACGAGCCGGCATTGGACGAACGCGATCTACCGGCTGGCCGGCACGACGCCGGCGGAGGACCGATCGGCGGCGTCGATCGCGGCCGACAACGCGGCGACGATCTCGTCGCGCAGGCTGGGATAGACGCCGCGCATCGTGCAGCCCGCGGCGTTGCGATGGCCGCCGCCTTCCCATCGCTCGGCGACGACCCGAACGTCCACCGCGCCCTTCGAGCGCAAGCTCACGCGATACACGCCATCGGCCTGCTGCCGCTTGAACAACGCCACGGCTGAGACCTCGCGTGCCGACAGCGGCAGGTTCACGAGACCCTCGGTGTCGTCGAGCGCCGCGCCGCAACGGGCCAGCATGTCATCGTCGAAGGCGAGGATCGCGAGCCGATCGCCGTGGTGCAGTTCCATGCCCGCGAGCAGCGCGCCGGTGAGCTTGACGCGCCCGATCGAGAAGCTGTCGAAGATCCGCCGCGACAGCTCCGCCACGTCCACGCCCGTCGCCGCGATGCGGCGGCAGATCTCGAACGTCCGCGGCGAGAGCGAGCCATAGCGGAATCCGCCGGTGTCCGTGGTGATGGCGAGGTAGAGGTGCTCGGCGATGGCGCGTGACCACGTCACGCCCAGCGCGTCGATGATCTCGGCCACCATCTCTCCGCACGCGGCCGCCGAGGCGTCGAACCAGTTGACCGCGCCGTACTGCCGATTTCCCAGGTGATGGTCGACGTTGACGACGAAGTAGCGGTCGAGGCCCTGGATCTCGGGCCGGCTGATGTCGCTGCACTCGAGCACGACAGCCGCGTCCGCGGGCGCACCGACCTCGGCCGTCTGCTGGATGCGGTCTACGGCGGGGAAGCCGCGGTAGGGGAGCGGGACGGGATCCTTCAGCACGACCGTGACGGTCTTCCCGAGCGCCTCGAGCGCGAGCGCCAGCGCGACCGAGGAGCCGACGGCGTCGCCATCCGGCCTGGCGTGCGAGGTGACCACGAACGAACGGCGCGCGCGCAGCGCGGCCGCCACATCCGCCGCGGAGCCTTTCACGACTCTGGATCCTTCTTCGGTGCCGGCTCGGGCTCGACCGCATCCGCGGTCTCGCGCGCCTTCCGCTCTTCGGCGAGCTCCAGGATGATGCGCTCGACCCGATCCTGATACTCGACGCTGCGATCGAACTCGAACGTCAGCTCGGGTACGCGCCGGAGGCGGATCCGCGCGCCGATGTGACGCCGCAGAAACGGCGTCACGCGCCCGAGGGCGCGTTCGGTGTCCTTGCGCGCGCGCTCGTCGCCGAGCAGCGTGTAGTACACGCGCGCCTGCTGCAGATCGGGCGAGACCTTCACGCGCGTGATCGTGACGAAGCCCAGCCCTGGGTCGTGGACCTCGCGCGCGATCAGTTGGCCGATTTCGTGGCGGATCTCTTCGCCGACTCGTTCGGGTCGGGAGCCTTGAGCCATGGATTCACCGTAGAAACTCCACCTGGCTGCCGGTCACCAGGCCAGGTTCGAGCCGTTCGATCTCGGCCAGCGCGGCCGACAGGGTCTGCTCCGCGATCGTGTCGGACGAAGCGACGGTCACGATGCCGAGGCCGGCGCGCTGCCAGAGATCCTGGTGGGCGACCTCCGCCACGGCCACGTTCATCGCACCCAGCCGATCCTTCAGCCGCCTGACGACGAACCGCTTCTCCTTCAGTGAGTGGGCGGTGGGCAGGAACAGCTCGACGGACAGCAGCGCGACGGTCATCGCTGAAGCGCGCTGCGGGGCGTTACATCGCCTGCGCGACGCGTTCCACCATGAACGCCTCGATCAGGTCGCCGGGCTTGACGTCGCTGAAGCGCTCGAGCGTGATGCCGCACTCCATCCCGCTCTTGACCTCGCTCACGTCGTCCTTGAACCGCCGGAGCGATCCGAACCGTCCCTGCCAGACGACGGCGCCGTCGCGGACGAGCCGTGCCTGCACGTCGCCGCTCCGCGTGATGCGCCCTTCGGTGACGATGCAGCCGGCCACCGCCCCGGCCTTCGGCGTCTTGAAGAGCTGCCGCACTTCGGCCACGCCGATGCGCGTCTCCTTGAGCGTCGGCTCCAGCAGGCCGGACATGGCCTTCCGGATCTCGTCGGTGACCTGATAGATGATCGAGTGCTGCCGGATGTCCACCTCTTCGCGGTCGGCGACGTCCGCCGCGTTGCGGTCCGGCCGCACGTTGAACCCGATCACGATCGCGTTCGACGCCGTGGCCAGCAGGACGTCGGACTCGTTGATCGCGCCGACGCCGGTGTGGATGATGCGGATCTTCACCCGGTCGTCGCTGAGCTTCGTCAGCGTATCGGCCAGCACCTCGGCGGATCCCTGCACGTCGGCCTTGATGACGATCGGCAGCTCCTTCATGCCGCCTTCGGTCATCTGCTGTTGCAGCGATTCGAGCGTCAGCCGGCCGCCCTTGCCTGAGAGCGTCTTCTCCTTCGCCTGCGCCTGCCGATACGCGACGACCTGGCGCACCTTGATCGGGTCATCGACCACCTGGAACGTGTCGCCGGGCGCCGGCAGGGACGACAGCCCGAGCACTTCGACGGGCGTCGACGGGCCAGCCGACTTGATCTTGCGGCCGAGGTCGTCGAAGAGCGCGCGCACCTTGCCGTCCACCGTGCCGGCGATGAACAGGTCGCCCTCGCTGAGCGTGCCGTCCTGCACGAGCACGTGCGCCACGGGGCCGCGTCCGCGATCGAGCTTGGCTTCGAGCACCGTCCCCTGGGCCATGCGCTTCGGGTTCGCCTTCAGATCCGCGAGGTCCGCGACGAGCAGGATCATCTCCAGCAACTGGTCCAGGTTCTTGCGCTGGCGCGCCGACACCTCGACCGTGACCGTCGAGCCGCCCCATTCCTCCGGCATGAGGCCGAGGTCGGACAGCTCCCGCTTCACGCGCTCGGGGTTCGCGTCGGCCTTGTCGATCTTGTTGACCGCGACCACGATCGGCACGTTCGCCGCCTTCGCATGATCGATCGCTTCCTTGGTCTGCGGCATGACGCCGTCGTCGGCCGCCACGACGAGCACGACGATGTCGGTGACGCGCGCGCCGCGGGCCCGCATCATCGTGAAGGCCTCGTGGCCCGGCGTGTCGAGGAACACGACGCGGCGCTTGTTCACGTTCACGGCATAGGCGCCGATGTGCTGCGTGATGCCGCCCGCCTCGCGCTCGGCGACCTTCGTCTCCCGAATCGCGTCGAGCAGCGTCGTCTTGCCGTGGTCGACGTGGCCCATCACGGTGACGACGGGCGCGCGCGGGCTCAGATCCGCGGGATTCGACGTGCCGGTCTCGACTTCGGTCAGCTCCTCCTCGAAGCTGCGGATCAGCACCTCCGCGCCGAAGTCGCGCGCGATGGTCGTCGCCGACTCGGCGTCGAGCGTCGAGTTGATCGTCATCATCATCCGGCGGTCCATGAGCTTCTTGAGCACGTCCTTGACCTTCACCTCGAGCTTGTCGGCGAGGTCCTTGACGGTCATGCCCTCCGCAAGGGTGATGAGCTTGGTGATCGGCGGCGGCGCTTCCTGCTGCGGCATCGCCATCGGCCGATCGTCCCGGCGCACGGACCGGGACCGCTGAGGCGCTGGCGCGCGGAACTGCGGCTGTCCGGGCCGCTGCGGCGACATCGGCGGGCGCCCGGGCACCTGCTGTCCGGCGGGCCGGATCGGCTGTGACGGAAGAGGCCGCGGGCCGCCGAGCGGCGGACGAGGTGCGGGGCCCGAAGGCCGAGCGAGACCAGGTCTGGCCGCGAGGCCGGCTCCTGGCGAAGGCCGCACCGGCGCCGGCGGCTGCACTGGCGGCCGAATCGGCGGTCGGGTCGGCAAAGGCCGAGCGGCGGGGGCCTCGCCGGTGAGCGGGTCCTCGATGCGAAGCCGGCGAGTCGGCGGCACCAGGCGGCCCATCGGCCGCGGCGGTGCGGCCGGCGCAGGCGCCGGCGGCTGTGGCTGCGGGACGGCTCGCGGCGCCTCGGCAGCGGCGGCAGGCGGCGCCGGCTCCGGTTCGACGACGGGCGGTTCCGGCTGAACGACGGCGGCAGGAACAGCCGGCGCGGCGGGCGGCGCCGCCACCGCGGCGGGTGTCTCGGCCGGGCGGTCCGGAGCCTGCGGCGGCGTCTCGATCTCGGCCGAAGCCACCGGTGCCGCAATCGCAGACGGCTCCGGCGCAACAGGTTCAGGCGCCGGTGCTTCCGCCAGGGCCGATGCTGCCGCCTCGTCGGCCGCGGTGGACGGCCTGACGGTCTTGACGAGCCGCGGGCGCAGCGTCGTGGCCGGGGCGGGCGGCTCCGGTGCCGCCTTGCCGCCCGGCTTCTTGGCCACCGGCGTGTCGGCGAACAGCGGGCCAGCCGGCAGCGTGATGTTGCGCTTCCGCGCCTGCCGCTCGACGAACTGCCGCGCCACGATCTCCTCGATCGAGCTCGACGCGCTCTTCACGTCGATGCCGGTCTCCTGCTTGAGCAGGGTCATGGCGTCATGACTGGAGAGACCCAGCAATTCCGCGACTTTGTAGATTCGGACTGTGGCCAATGCGGCTCCTTGCGTACCCTGCGGACTCCGGCGGCTCGTGCGCGCCGCCCGCTACTCTTCCTGCCCGGTGGCTGGCGCCGGTGCGGCGCCAGCATCCTCGCTGGCGGCAATCTCGGCTCTCGCGGCGGCGATCACGGCGTCCACCGTGTCCTGATCGAAGCCCGGCAGCGATGCGAGCTGCGCCGGATCCGCGTCCAGCACCTTGTCGGCCGTGTCGTATCCCGCGGCTCTCAGGCCGGCGACGACTTCGTCGTGGATGCCGGGCAGGCTGAGCGGCCGCGACTCCACCGCCGACGGTCCCACCGTCAGCCCCTCGAGCTGCGCCTCGACTTCCTTGCGCTTCTCTTCCTCGTTCTTGATGTCGATCTTCCACCCGCTCAGCTTCGCGGCCAGGCGCACGTTCTGGCCCTTCTTGCCGATGGCGAGCGAGAGTTGCCGATCCTCGACGACCACTTCCATCACCCGCTGCTCGTCGTCGACGATCGTCACGCGCTGCACGCGCGCGGGGCTGAGCGCTTTCGTGACGAACGTGACCGGATCCTCGGACCACTCGACGATGTCGATCTTCTCGCCGCGCAGCTCACGGATGATCGCCTGCACGCGCGTGCCGCGCATGCCGACGCAGGCGCCCACGGGATCGACGTCGCGTTCGCGCGAGTACACGGCGACCTTGGCGCGATCGCCGGCCTCCCGGACGGCGCCCCGGATCACGACCGTGCCGTCGTAGATCTCGGGCACTTCCTGCTCGAACAGCTTGATGAGCAGCGCCGGATCGGTCCGCGACAGGATGACCTGCGGGCCCTTGGCGTTCTTCGACACCGCCTTGATCACGGCCCGCACGCGATCGCCGATCGAGTAGTTCTCGGCGCGCGACTGCTCCTTGCGCGGGACCTGCGCTTCGACGCGGCCGACTTCCGCGATGATGTCGCCGCTCTCGAACCGCTTCACCGTCGCATTGACGACCTCGCCGATGCGCTGGCTGAACTCCGCGTAGATCTTCTCGCGCTCGGCCTCGCGCACGCGTTGCGCGATGACCTGCTTCGCCGTCTGCGCCGCGATCCGCCCGAGCTTCTCGGTGTCCTTCGGAAACTCGATCTCCATGCCGACCTCGGCCTCGTCGCCATAGAGGTCCTGCGCCTCCTGCAGCGAGATCTCGCGGGCGGCATTGGTCACTTCAGGGACGATCTGCCGGACGGCGTACAACTCCACCTGGCCGGTGTCGAGGTTGAAGCGCGAGCGCAGGTCTTCCTCGCTCTTGAACACCTTCCGCGAGGCGGCGAGATACGCGTCCTCGATCGCTCCGATGACGATGGACGGGTCGATGCCCTTGTCCTTCGCCACGACCTCAATCATCTGCTGCAACTCAGTTGGCATACGCGTCCCGTCCCACTCAGAATTCCACGTCCAGCCGGCCTCGCCGGATCTTCGCGAGCGGCACTCGATGGACCCGGCGCCCTTCCGTCAAGAGCACCTCGCCGTGCTCGATCCCCGACAGCCGGCCGGCGAACGCCGATTGACCGTCGATCGGCGTCTCGGTGACGATCTTCGCGAGGCGGCCGGCGAACCGCCGGTAGTCCGCCTCGTGCCGCAGCGGCCGATCCAAGCCCGGCGACGAAACCTCGAGCGTGTAGCCGCCGGGCAGCCACGACGTCAGATCGTCTTCGACGTCGAGGAGCGCGCCGAAGTCCTGGCTCACGCGCTGGCAGTCCTCGATGCCCACGGCCTCGTCGAGCCCTTCGGGCCGTCCGTCCGGCGGCGCGGGCCGATCGATGACCACGCGCACGACCCAGCCGGACGCTTCGCGCCGGCACTGGACGTCGAAGATGTCGAGCCCGTGGCTCGCCGCCACGCGGGCCACGACCGCCCGCAGCCGGTCCACACGTTCGGTCGAGATCACGCGATGTGTCCTGAGGGCCCTAAAATGCAAAAAGTGGGCACGGGCCCACTACAAAGGCATTCCCGCTCAGACCACCCCAAAGTATATCAAGCCGGGCGCTCGTCGGGCAACGGCGTGGCGAGAAGATCGTAGCCCACGCTGTCGACGATCCGCGCCTCGACCAACTGGCCGGGGGCGAGCGACGAGGGATCGCACTCGGTGAAGACGACGCTCGAGTCGATGTCGGGGGCCTGACCCTCGGTCCGGCCGGTCATGACGAGCGGCGAATCCGGCGAGGGGCCGTCCACGAGCACACGCGTCACGGCCCCGATCTGCGCGCGCCGCCGCGCCGCGACGATGCCGCGCTGGAGGCGCATGATCCGCTCGCGCCGCGCCTCCTTCTCGGCGGCGGGCACGTCCTCCGCGAACGCGAATGCGCGCGTGTCCTCCTCGTGCGAGTACGTGAAGACGCCCACGTGGTCGAACTGGACGGCCTCGACGAATGCCGCGAGCTCGTCGACGTCCTCGATCGTCTCGCCGGGAAACCCCACGATGAACGTCGTCCTGAGGGTGACGCCGGGCACGCGCGCCCGGATGCGCGCGAGAAGCGCCTCGTAGGCCGCACGCGTGCCGGGCCGTCCCATGCGCCGCAGGACGCTCGATGCCGCGTGCTGGAGCGGCAGATCCACGTAGCGGCACACGCGCTCGCATTCCGCCATCGCGTCGAGCACGTCGTCGGTGATGGTGGTCGGGTACAGGTAGAGGAGCCGGATCCACTCGAGGCCATCGATCGCGTCGAGCCGCCGGAGCAGCCTCGCGAGCGCGCCCCGCTGGCCGCGGTCGTGGCCGTAGAACGTCGTGTCCTGCGAGACGAGCAGCAGTTCGCGGACGCCTCGCGCGGCGAGCGCGCGCGCTTCCTCCACGACCGAGTCTTCGTCGCGCGAGCGGTAAGCGCCACGCAACGTCGGAATGATGCAGAACGCGCAGGTGTAGTTGCAGCCTTCCGCAATCTTCAGGTAGGCGTAGTGTGCCGGCGTCGTGACGAGGCGCGGCGTCGTCGCATCGTAGAGATAGGTGGGCCGGGACGGAGCGTCGAGCAGCGCAGGGCCGGCCGCGCGCGCGGCGGCCGACACGTCGCGCCTGGACTTGAAGAGCGTGACGGGCGCGGCGTGCGGCGCCGACGACGTCCCCGCGACGGCGCCCACGATTGCGGGCACCTCGCCCGTTCCCAGCACGACGTCGATCTCCGGCATCTCCGCGCGCAACCGATCGCGATAGCGTTCCGCGAGGCAGCCGGTGACGATGAGCCGCTGGCAGCTCCCGCGCTTCTTCAGCTCGGCCATCTCGAGAATGGCGTCGACCGATTCCTCCTTGGCGCGGTCGATGAACGCGCACGTGTTCACGATCACGACGTCGGCCGAGGACGCGTCCGCCGTGACGTCGTGCCCGGCGTTGCGGACCATGCCGAGCATCACCTCGCCGTCGACGAGGTTCTTCGGGCAGCCGAGCGACAGCAGACCGACTTTCATCTGGACAGTGGAGGCGACGTCAGTCGGACGTGCGCGATCTGAAGGCCGGCCGAGCCTGGCGCTGGCGTGGCGATGTGCCGATGCCGCACGGTCATGGCGTGAGCCGATGGAGCATGCGCGGGTAGGGAATGGCTTCCCGCAGGTGTTCGAGGCCGCAGATCCACGACACCACGCGCTCGATGCCCATGCCGAAGCCCGCGTGCGGAACGCTGCCGAACCGCCGCAGGTCGAGGTACCACTCGTACGCCTCGCGCGGCAGATGATGCTGGTCGATGCGCTCGAGCAGCAGATCGTAGTCGTCGATGCGCTGCCCGCCACCGATGATCTCGCCGTAGCCTTCCGGGGCGAGCACGTCCACCGAGAGCGAAATCTCCGGCCGATCGGGATGCGGCTTGAAGTAGAACGCCTTGATGGCCGACGGGTAGCCCGTCACGACGAGCGGCCGGTCGAACATCTCCGAGAGGGCCGTCTCGTCCGGGCTTCCGAAGTCCGTGCCCCACTGGAAGGGCAGTCCCTTGGCCTGCAATCTCGACGCGGCGTCGTCGTAGGTCACCCGGGGGAACGGAGGCCGCACGCGCGCGAGCGCCGTCGTATCGCGTTCCAGCACCGACAGCTCACGGGCACGGCGATCGAGGACGCGGGCCACGACATCGGCGACCAGGCCCTCGGCGAGCTCGATGATGTCGTCGAGCGTCGCATAGGCGACCTCGGGCTCCACCATCCAGAATTCCGTGAGATGACGCCGCGTCTTCGACTTCTCGGCGCGGAACGTCGGGCCGAAGCAGTAGACGCGGCCGAGCGCCATGGCGTTGGCCTCGGCGTACAACTGGCCGCTCTGGGTGAGATACGCCGTGTGCTCGTCGAAATACGGCACGGGAAAGAGCGTCGACGTGCCCTCGCACGCCGAGGGCGTCAGGATCGGCGTGTCGGCGAGGACGAACCCTCGGCCGTTGAAGTAGTCGCGCACCGCGTCGATGACTTCGTGCCGGATCCGGAGCGCGGCGTGCTGTTTCGGCGATCGGATCCACAGGTGCCGGCGGTCCATCAGGAACTCGACGCCGTGTTCCTTCGGCGTGATCGGGTACTCGTGCGCGGCGTGCACGACCTCGAACCCGTCGGCGTCGATCTCGAAGCCGCCGGGCGCGCGGCTGTCGGCCCGCACCGTGCCGGTGACGACGATCGCGCTCTCCTGCGGCAGATGATCGGCGCGCGTGAACGTCTCCGGCCCGACGGCGGCCTTCGACATGACGGCCTGGATGAAGCCCGATCCGTCACGCACCTGGAGGAAGTGGATCTTCCCGCTCGACCGGCGGTTCGCGAGCCAGCCGCGAATCGTGACGCGCTCGCCCGCATGCCGGGCGATGTCCTCGATGTAGACCTGCATGTGTGGTTGGGGCGCCTAGTCCTCGACGACGAAGTCGAGCGGTTGCGCCAGATCATCCAGTATGGCCTGAAGGCGCCGCCGCGCGTCAACGGCGCGCCGGAGCACGCCGGCCGCGTCCCCGTGATCGGGCAGCTCGAAGACGAGCGGCCCCGTGTACCCGATCTTCGACAGCGTCATCAGCGTCGCGTGCCAGTCGATGGTGCCGTCGAATGGCACCAGGTGATCGTCGGACCGCCCGCGGTTGTCGTGGATGTGCGTGGTGATGACGTAGCCCGCCAGGGTCTCGGCTGCTTCGGGCGCACCGCCGACCAGGTGCGCGTGCCCCACGTCGAGGCAGACGCCGGCGTCGCCGAGCTCCAGGTCGCCGGAGAGCCACTCGACCAGCGCCTCGGGCGTGGCGAGATCGTTCGGGATGACCTCCAGCGCGAGGCGGACCCGCGCCGCCGCGCAGGCCTCCGCGATCGGCTCGAGGCTCTGCTGCAACGCACTCCGATCGTTGTCGTTGCTCGGGATCGGCTGGCCGTTGGGCAGGCCGAGGTGGAGCACGATCATCCGGCAGCCCAGGACGCGGGCGGCGTCGATGGCCAGCCTCGTCTCGCTCACGGCTTCCGCACGGGCGCGCGCGTCGGTCGTGGCGTTCGAGTACGGCCGTCCCCAGACTCCGCCGACGAAGCCGTCGCAGATCGGCGCATGGACGCTCCACGCCTCGAGGTGCAGCGCGTCGAGCTGACGGCGCAGGTCGGCAACGCTCGACGGCTCGTGATAGGCCACGTGCGTCCGCGTGGCGAAGACCTCGACCAGCTCGAACCCGGCCGACGCGATCGCCTCGAGGTGCGGCCGGCTCAGCCGCTCGCCGTGAAAGAGGTGCGTCGAGATGCCGAAGCCGGGCCTGCCGGTCACGGCCGCAGCTCCGCGACGTACGTCCCGAGCAGCTCGCGCAGACGCGCGAACCGCTGGTGCCGCTGCAGATTGTCGTGCACGTACCGCAACGTCCGCGGAATGTACTGGAGATAGACGGGGTTGCTCCGGACGGTCATCTGGTAGCCGAACGTGCCGAGCGCCTTGAGGTTGCGCTGGAGCGCCATCAGATCGAAGCGTTGCCGGAAGTGCTGGCCGGCGCCGGCGCGGCCCGTCATCGCCAGGTACTCCTCGAGCAGCCGGTCGACGACCTCGTCCGGCAGATCCACGTACGAGTCGCGGAGCAGCGACACGAGATCGTACGTGTCGGGCCCCATCCGCGCGTCCTGGAAATCGATGACGTACAGCCGACCGCCGACCAGCATGAGGTTGCGGCTGTGGTAATCGCGATGGCACAACACCCGAGGCTCGGCGGAGAGCTCCCGGCTGATGCGCAGCAGCTCGGCGTCGAGCGCCGCGCGATCCGCCGGCACGATCGACGCGCCGCGATAGCCCTCGAGGAAGTGCTTGATGAAGAAGTTCATCTCCCAGGTGAGCTTGTCGACGTCGAACGCCACGCCGTACGGCAGGAACTCGGCGCGCATCAGCTCGCGGCCCCGGCGCTGGAAGATCTCGATGTACGACACAGCCTGCCGGTAGAGCGCGAGCCGCTCGTCGGCGTTGGCCGCGCCGATGCTCGCCTGGAGCGTGAGATCGCCGAGGTCGTCGAGCGCCAGCACGCCGAGATCGGACGCTTCGCCGCGCACGTGCGGGATCGGTACCGGCATCTCGGCCAGGAGCGTCGCGACGTTGACGAACGGCAGCGTCGCGAAGTCGAACGGCGCGGCGTACACGGCGAGCACGTACGACGAGCCGGTCCTGGGCAGCACGCGGAAGTACCGGCGATCGGAGGCGTCACCCGTGAGCGGCACGACGCCCGCCGACTCCACGTGATGGCGGCGAAGGTAGTCCGCGACGGCCGCGGGCAGGTGCGCATCGGTCACCGAATCAGTCTACGCGAACCGTTCTCGCGCACCCGAGTCTCGTGCTCACAACGGGAAGACGGCGAGCTGGTCGCGGACGTCGACACGGTCGTCTGGCCGGCACACCGCCGCGGGAAGCACGATCGACCTGCGCGCGCGGAATCCGTCGGGCACCTGCACGCCGCCGGCGACGATGCACTCGTCGAGCACGACGTCGCGGCCCATCGTGCAGCCAGGCCAGATGACGGATCCGGCGGCGTCGCCAGCCGCCGTCGGCGCACCGAATCGCAGGGCCGTCCGCAGGTAGTCGGCCGGCGTGCCGACGTCGATGAACGGGCGCGCTGCCGGCCAGACGCGAATGGTGCCCGGACTGCCGGCGACGAGATCGCGATAGATGCCGTGCACGGTGTCGGCCGCGACGCCGTCGGGCAGCGCCGCGAAGACGGCTGCGTCCACCACCTGCACGCCGACGAAGTGCCAACTGCCCACGGCGCGCTCGCCCCGAGGCACGAAGCCGGTGACCTCGTGCTGCGGCGTCGCCGCGATGCCGTTGTACTGCTCCGGCTGCACGTTCGGCACCACCGCCATCGTCACGCGCGCCGACGAGGCGGCGTGCGCGGCGACGAGCGCCGGCACGTCGACGTCGCACAAGGTGTCGCCGTTGACGATGAGCAAGACGTCCGCAGCGACGAGCGGCAGCGCATGCCGCGGACCGCCGGCCGATCCGAGCAGCGGCTGCTCCCACGAGTAGCGCACCGTCAGGCCCAAGTGCGCGCCGTCGCCAACCGCGGCCGTGATGGTCTCCGGCTTGTGATGAAGGTTGAGGACGGCCTGCTGGATGCCCTGCGTCGCCAGCCAGCTCAGCACCCGTTCGACGAGCGTGCGATCGCCGAGCGGCACGGCCGGTTTCGCGACGAGACGCGTGAGCGGATCGAGCCGCGTGCCGAGGCCGGCGGAGAGGACCAGGGCCGGCAGCGTCATGCGTTGCGCGAATCGTCGAACAGCATGTCGTCCTCGGGCCGGCCCGCGGCCGCACACCACTGGCGCCACAGCGTCGGGTACGACTCGAGCCGGTAGTCGGACGGCGTACGGCCGAGCGACCCCGCGACGCGGGCGATGACGTCGGGTGTGCCCTCGATCTCGACGAAGACGCCGAACGGGACTTGATCGATGGTCAGGCGCGCGGAGGGGAGCGCGTATTCCTCGCGGTACTTCTGTGCACGAAACGTTCGCACGAAGCCGATCGCCGACAGCGCCGCCTCGAGCACGTCCACGTCGTCGACGCGCGTCTCTAGCTCTTCGCGCGACTTGACGGGCCCGGCCAGGACCGGCCCTTTGACGGTGAGATACGCGTCGGCCGCGTCGCGCCGCGTCCGCAACGTCATCCCGCGTCGGCGCAGCCGCCCGTCTGGAAGGTCGAACAGCCGGTCGTCCACCAGCCGCCGTGACACGACGAGGCGGCCGCCGGCCTCGACGATGGCCTGGCGCGCCGCCTCGACGTGCGGGAACGACAGCTTGACTTCCTGCTCGATCATGACGGCCCGGCATCCGCCGGGCCCATCACTCTATCGCTCTATCGCTTGCGAAGCTGGACGAGCACTTCCTGGCCCTGGCCTCCCTCGACGCGCCAGATCACCAGGCGCGCCGTGCGGCCGTTCTGCACGGCCGACAAGGCACCGGTCACGTCCTGCACCGAGTCCACGGCCTGCCCTTGGACGGCGAGGATGACGTCGCCTTCGCGCACGCCCGCCTGGGCCGCCGGCCCGAACGGCGTCACCTCGCTCACGACCGCGCCGCCACGTCCGGCCGGCACCTGCAGCGCGCGCCGCTCGCGCTGCAGCAGCGGTTGCACCGACATGCCGAACTCCGTATCGGTCGGCTCGGCCCGCTCGTCACGCGGTTGGGCGCGCTGGGCCAGGCCCTGTTCCTGCGCGAGATCCAGTTCCTCGACCGTGACGTTCAGCGTCTGCGTCTTCTTGTCGCGCACCACCTTGACCGGCACCGTCGTGCCCGGCGCGGTGCGCGTCACGAGGTTGACGAGGTCGTTGCTGCTCGTCACCGGCTGGCCGTTGAAGTCGACGATCACGTCTCCGACGCGGAGACCGGCGCGCCGCGCAGGACCATCCGGGAGCTGGCTGACGACGGCGCCGCCCTTCGCGGGCAGCCCGAGATCCTCGATGTCCTCGCGCGTGAGCGGGCGCGAGTCGATCGTCACGCCGATGCGGCCACGCGTGACCTTGCCCTTGTGGAGCTGCGGCAGGAGGTCGCGCACCGTGTTGATCGGGATCGCGAACCCGAGCCCGATGTTGCCGCCCGATTGGCCGAGGACGTTGCCGGTGCTGTAGATCATCGTGTTGATCCCGATGACCTCGCCGCGGATGTTCAAGAGGGGCCCGCCGGAGTTGCCAGGATTGATCGCCGCGTCCGTCTGGATGAAGTCGGCGAACCGTCCGTTGCTGACG
This sequence comes from Acidobacteriota bacterium, assembly GCA_020853395.1. NCBI lineage: Bacteria > Pseudomonadati > Acidobacteriota > Acidobacteriota bacterium. The sequence goes on along the minus strand of JADYYY010000010.1, from coordinate 495,181 downwards.
CGGTTGTGCCGGCCCACGGCGCTGATGACGCCGACCGTCACGGTATTCGACAGCCGGAACGGGTTGCCGATCGCCATGACCCAGTCGCCCGGCGCCATCTGGTCGGAGTCGCCGAACTTGGCTTCCTGCAGGTCCTTCGGCACCGTCGTGAGCTGGATGAGCGCGGTGTCGCTCAGCTCGTCGCGGCCGATGACCTTCGCCGCGAGGCCTTCGTCGCTCTCGCCCATGCTCGACAACGTGACTTCAATCGACTTGGCGTTCTCGACCACGTGGTTGTTCGTCAGGACGTAGCCGTTGACCTTGTCGATGATGAACCCGCTGCCGTCGCCCTGGGTCGGCATCTCGCGCGGACGGCCCTGCTGCTGCGGCGGACGGTTGCCGAACGGGAACGGCAACTGCAGCCCGAACATCTCCTCGTCATCGTCGGCCGCCGGACGGCTGCTGATGACCTTGATGCTCACCACCGCCGGGCTCGAGTCGCGGGCGATGTTCCGGAACGTCGTGGCGTCCACGGGGCCCGACAGCGGGGCGCTGTTGGCCACCGGCACCGAGAACGGGTTGGCGAACGACCCAGGCGCCAGATCCAGGCGCGACGCCAGGATCATGCCGCCGACCACCGAGACGAGAGCGATCAAGACGCCATAAAAGAAAGCTGACTTGTTCCTCGACATATCAAGCTCCGTTCGTCCTTCCTTCGGAGTACTCATTGTCCTCAATTTCGACGCCGGGCGCCCGCGATCGATGTCGCCGGGCGGCGGGCGTCCTTCACGTTCGTACTCCAATCCTCACGAGCTCGTGCTGCCTCGGGCCGGTCACCTCGACGGTGCGGGCGCCGACGACCACGTTGATCTCCGTCCGCACGCCGAACGCCGGCGTGTAGATCCCGGGCTCGATCGTGAAGCCCGTCCCCTCCAGCAGCCGCCGGTCGTCGTGCGTCTCGAAGTCGTCCATGTGCACGCCGTTTCCGTGGACGCCCTCGCCCAGGCTGTGCCCGGTCCGGTGAATGAACGCCGCACCGTATCCGCCGTCGGCGATGACCTGCCGAGCCGCCCGATCGACCTCCCAACCGCGGACCGGCCGCCCCTCCTCCACGCGTGATTGCACCAATCGGACCGCCGCGTCGCGTCCGGCGACGACGAGCGCGAACGCCGTGTGGATCTCGGCCGGCGCGTCGCCCGAGTATCCCATCCAGGTGATATCGGCGTAGACGGCGCCAGGCCGATCCAGCTTGCCCCACAGGTCCAGCAGCACGAGGCTGCCCGATCCGATGCGCCCGCTCTGGTCGCGGGTGGGTGAGTAGTGAGGATTTGCCGTATGTTCGTCCACGGCCACGATGGGCAGCGCGTCCGTCACCAACCCTTCGGACTGCATCCACTCCGCCATGGTCTGCTGCACTTCGAACTCGTGGAGCGGTTCGCGAGCGCCCAGGCGGGCTTCCAGGAGCTCGAACGTCCGATCCTTCACCCGATAGAGCTTCTCCGAGGCGGCGCGATGTGACGCGATCGCCTCGTTGTTCCAGGCGGCTTCGAAGCGGCCGACCAGGTCGCCGGACGAGACCACGCGCACGCCGAGACCGCGGATGAACTCGACCGTCCCGGCGTCGACGCGCGACACGTAGGGGACGGCATTGTCCGGCGAGTACTCCATCGCCACGACGGGCGCGCCCGCGAGCAGCGCGCGAAGACGCGACGCGAGCTCTTCGCGGCCGGCGTAGGTCTCGGCTTCGCCGGGAAGCTCATCCAGCACTCCCGGTTCGATGGCATGGACGAGCTTTCTCGGTGCCCCGTCCGCTGGGATGAAATAGAACCACCGCCGCGTGGTGTGCCGGCCGGCGAGCCCGGCGAGCTTCGCGGCGATGGCATTCTGTCCGTGGAAGTCGTACAGGAGCCAGCCGTCGAGCCCATCGGTCCTCAACTGCTCCTGCACCTTCCCGATGTCGAGCGGCATGCGCGGATGAGCAGCTCCCGTGCCATCGGCACCAAGCTGCGTACTAGGACGGCGGCGGCGCGTGGAAAGTTTTCGCAACCGGCCGCGGCCTCACATCTCGCCGTTCCAGTCGTCCGGCTCGGACGCCGTGGATCGGAAGACCTCGAGGTGCCATTTGCCGCCGCCCCACGGCTCGATGACGTCGGCGGCGACCACGTCGACGAGGATTTCGGCGAAGCTGCGGTGCTCCGGGTCGTTCTCCAGGTGATACGCCTCGTCGTCCCAGACGAACGTCGGGTAGAGCAGCACCGTCAGGAAGAGGTCGAAGCCGTCGTCGATCACCTGCACCTGGCCGACGGGGCGTTTCTGCGTCGAATGATAGACGAGGTACTTCTCGGCGCTGTGCGCGCGGATGTAGCGCTTCAGCGTGAACTCGCGCGCGACGATGTCCTCGACGGCGATCTTCTTGTCCCAGCACTCGTGGCAGTAGCGCTCGTCGCCGCGGGGTTCGGAGACGTCCTTCGCGCCACAGAGCGCACAGCGGACACGTTCGGCGGTCTTTCGGGCCATTCGAGGAATTATATGAAACCGGAGACGCCGCATCGCGGCGTCTCCGCCTGTCTACTCCTGCGCCTGCAGCGCCTGCGACCTGACGGCCGGGGCGTACGCGCGTTCGGCGTATTCCTTGAGCATGCGGCGCGCCGAGAAGCGCGGCGTGATCGTCAGGATCGCCTGCTTGACCATCGCCAGCCAGCGCCGCGGCACGCCCGCCGCGTCCCGGTCGTAGAACGTCGGCACGATCTCGTGCTCGAGCAGCTCGTACAGCGCTTCGGCGTCGGCCGCATCCTGCGCGCCGGGATCGGGCGAGGCCGCCCGCCCGACGATCTGCCAGCCGTTGTGCCCGCTGTAGCCTTCCGCCCACCATCCGTCGGCGATGCTCAGGTGGAGGACGCCGTTCATCGCCGCCTTCATGCCGCTCGTGCCGCTGGCTTCGAGCGGCCGGCGAGGCGTGTTGAGCCAGACGTCGCAGCCCTGCACGAGCAGGTGCGCGACGTGCAGATCGTAATCGTCGACGAAGGCGATGCGGCCGCTGAACCTCGGATTGACGGCCTCTCTGAACACGTGCTGGAGGTGGTGCTTGCCGGCTTCGTCGGCCGGATGCGCCTTGCCCGCGAAGACGAACTGCACGGGCCGGTCGAGGGCGGTGACGAGCTGCGCCAGCCGATCCAGGTCGCGGAACAGCAGATCCGGACGCTTGTAGGCGGTGAACCGGCGGGCGAAGCCGATCGTGAGCGCGGACGGATCGAGCAGCAGGCCGCTCGCCATCATGCGGTTCGCGGCGGCCTGTTCGTCGGCCCAGCGCGTGCGCGCGCGTTCACGGGCGAACTGGATCAGGTAGGCGCGAAGCGCCTCGCGCGCGGCCCACAGCTCGGCGTCCGGAATGTCGAGCACGCGCTGCCACATGGTCCGGTCGTCGTACTGCTCGCGCCAGGCCGGGCTCACGTATTTCTCGAACAGCTTCGCCATCGTCGCCGCGACCCACGACGGCACGTGCACGCCGTTCGTGATGGTGTTCACCGGCCGCTCCCGCGACGGTACGTCGGGCCAGAGCGGCGCGAACATGTCGCGCGTGACGTCGCCGTGGAGCTGGCTCACGGCGTTGACGAACCCGGCGGACCGCATCGCCAGCGCCGTCATGTTGAACTGCGAGCCCATGCCGGAGTCGTACGTGCCGAGGCCGAGGAACTCGCTGGCGTGGCCGTTCATCGTGCCCCAGCAGTGCGCGAGCTGCTGCTCGACGAGATGGAACGGGAAGGCGTCGTGGCCCGCCGGTACGGGCGTGTGCGTCGTGAACACCGTCGTGCGGCGCACTTCGTCGAGCGCGTTCTCCCAGGACCGGCCCGCGGCGAGGAAGTCGCGGAGCCGCTGCAGCACGACGAACGCGGCGTGCCCTTCGTTCAGGTGCCAGACGGCCGGCGTGAGCCCGAGCGCTCGCAGCGCGAGCACGCCGCCGAGACCGAGCACGACTTCCTGCTGCAGCCGCGTGTCCTGCCCGCCGCCGTACAGCCGTGCGGACAGCTCGCGGTCCCACGGCTGGTTGTCCTCGAGATCGGTGTCGAGCAACACCAGCCGCACGCGGCCGAGCGTCACGTTCCACACGCGGACCGTCACGGTGCGGGTGCCGAGCGGCACCGTGACGAGGCACGGGTGGCCGTCGGGCGTGTACGCGTGCGAGACGGGCGCGCTCGTCCAGTCGAGCCGCTCGTACACCTCCTGCTGCCAGCCTTCGGGCGACACGCGCTGCCGGAAGTAGCCCTGCGGATACATGAAGCCGACGCCGACGAGCGGCAGCCCGAGGTCGCTGGCCTCCTTGCAGTGATCGCCGGCAAGGACGCCGAGGCCGCCGGCATAGATCGGCAGCGACTGGTGGAGCGCGAACTCGGCGCAGAAGTACGCCACGACGTGGCTCCGGTCCGGGTCGATGTGCTCCTGCCACCAGGTCGTGGTCGCCGCGCGCATCGCGTCGAGCGCCGTGATCGCCGAGTCGTAGTACGACAGGAAGACCGGATCCTGCAGCGCCCGCGCCAGCGTCTCGGGCTTCAGCCGATCCAGCATGCGGACCGGGTTGTGCCCGGTGTAGCGCCACTGGTGGTAATCGAGCCGGCGAAACGTCTCACGCGCCGGGTGCCACGCCCACCAGAGATCGTGCGCGAGCTCGCGCAGCCGGTTGACACGAAGAGGAAGCTCGAGAGGTTCAGGAAAACTCATGCGACAGCCGGGGACACGAAATGAACGAGGATTCGGCGAGAAGGCGCCGGGGCATCCGTCAATCGATCGGTGCCGCGCCGCCACGATATGCTACGCCAACCATGGAGGTACGCATAACTCGACTTCGCGACGACCTCGCGCTGCCGAGCTATCAGACGGCCGGAGCGGCCGGCTTCGATCTCGCGTCCAGCCTCGGGATGACGATCGGGCCTGGGGAAGTGGCGCTCGTGCCGACCGGCCTCGTCATCGAAGTGCCGGCCGGCCACTTCCTGGCGATCTTCGCCCGGAGCAGCACGCCGTTGCGTCGCGGCCTGATGGTCGCCAACGGCGTCGGCGTCGTGGACTCGGACTACTGCGGGCCCGGTGACGAGATCAAAATCCAGGTGATCAACGTGACGTCGCGACCCGTGACCGTCGAGGCTGGCGACCGTCTCGCGCAAGGCGTGGTCCTGCCGTTCGTACGGGTCGCGTGGCAGGAGACGCGCGAGATCGGCCGCGAGACGCGCGGCGGCTTCGGCGCCACCGGCACCCGGTAGCGCGCCGGCACGGCGGCTCATCCGGCGCACTCAGCGCGACGACCGCGCGGCGCGCGTCCGATCCGACGGGATCCTGACGATCGACACCGCGAACCCGCCGGCGCCCGGCGAGATGCTGACCGTCCAGCTCTGCGCTCGATGGCCGCGGGCCACCGTCCGTCCGACGATCGTGCCCACCGTCCCGCCCACGATCACGTCGGTCATCCAGTGCGCGTCGTCACGTACTCTCGTCCACCCGATGAAGCCCGCCAGCGCGTAGGCCGGCAGGCCGGCGCGCCAGCCGTAGTGCTCGCCCACGACGGCTGCCGTGAGGAACGCCGACGAGGTGTGACCCGACGGAAACGAGTGAGGGCCGCCGCTCGGGCGGCGGCGATCGACGCCGAGCTTGAGCCCGTGCGTCACGAGCCCGGTCAGGAACTGGCCGCGGATGAGGTCCGCGCCGAGATGACTCGTCGGGCGGTGGTGCACCGCGACGCCGAGCACGTACGTGCCGACCGCAATGCCCGCCTGCGTCCAGCCGTCGCCAGCGACGCGACCGACCGACGTGTACGCCGCATGCGGCCTGGCGGCCATCCAACCGGCCACGTTGTCGTCGGACGGATGCGTGACGAGTGCTCCGACGCCGCCGACCGCCAACGCCGCGGCGGTCGCGGTTGACGGCAGGGCCGCGACGTCGTGGCCCAGGTTGGCGATGAGGCCGGTGAACGGCCGATCGGGAGGAGGCGCGGCGGCCGCCGGCACGGGCGCCTGCGCGGCGCCGGCAATCGTCAGGCCGACGGCGAGCAGCGACGCGGCACCGAGCATGTCGTCGTTCTCCTCTTCAGGGGGGCCTGAATTGACCTGGTTCTCGGTCGACTGCGGCGCACCGTTCAGGCGGCGCTCATCGTCGCTGATTCATTCCCGTCGTGCAAGCGTCGCGCGAGCACACGGTGGACGTCAGGGAAGCGGCGCCAGCACGGTCGCGGCCTGTTCCATGGCCGCCGCAATCGCGGCGTCCACGGCGGCGGTCGGCCGCACGTCGGCCTGCTGGACGACGTCGAAGAGCAGATTCAATCGGTCGAGCGCCCGGCGGAGATCGCCGCGCCGCTCGGCGTCGGCCGTCCGTTCCAACGCCGCGACGAGCTCGGCCCGCTTCGCGTGAATCGTCCGACCGAGCTTGAGCAAGGCCGCCAGCTCGGTGGGCGGTGTGCGCAGCCGCGGATCGAGCCGCACGAGCACCGCCTGCCGTTGCGGCTGCCCGGCGGCGGTCAGCCTCACCTGGTAGGCGCCCGGCACGACCATCGGCGCGCGCCCCTCGATCGGCGTGTACCGCAGATCCCAGACGACATGGTGCAAACCGGGACGACCATCGAGCGCGGCGGGCGCGTCGGCCGAGGAGAACCGCCGGATCACGTCGTTCGTCGCCGTCTCGATGATTTCGAGCGTCACCGGCTCCGAAACCGAGGCGCCGATCAAGTAGAAGATCCACGCGCCCGTGGGCGGGTTGGGGGCCGAGCCCGGTTCGGCCGGGCGCTCGCTCGGCGTCACGGCACCAGTGCGCCAGGCCGTGGCGGGACGAAACAGGAACGCGCTGGCCCGAGCGATGTCGGCGGTGATCTGGCGGAGCACCGAGAGATCGTCGAGCGCCCAGAAGCCCCGGCCTCCCGTCGCGGCGACGAGCGTGGACTCGCGGATCGCCAGATCCTTCACGGCCGTCGGCGGCAGGTTCAGGCGGAGCGGTTGCCACCGATCCCCGTCGTCGAACGAGACGAACACCGACCGCGCGGTGCCGGCGAAGAGCAGCCCGCGCCGGAATTGATCCTCGCGGACAACGTAGGCCGTCGCGTCGGCGGGCAGCGACGAGCCGACGTCCGTCCACGTCGTGCCGCCATCGCGCGTGCGCAGCACGTGAGGCGCGGCGTCGCCGAGACGCCGGCGATCGACGGCCACATAGGCCGTATTGCCGTCGAAGTGCGACGGCTCGATCGCGGCGACGCGCGACCAGTCCTGTGTGGCTGCGGGCGTCACGTCGCGCCACGTCGTGCCCCCATCGCGCGTGACATGGACGGCGCCGCCGTCCGTCCCGGCCCAGATCGTTCGCGCGTCGACAGGGGACGGCGCGAGCGCGGCCACCTGGCTGCGGACGCGGCCGACGCCGGCGTCGACGTCTTTTGCCAGCGGCGGGCTGATGGCGGTCCACGTGTAACCCGCGGTCGTCGATTTCCAGATGACGTCGCCGGCGACGAGCAGCGCGCGCGTGTCGGCCGGCGCGAAGGTCACCGGCGGCGCCGGTCGACCGTTGCGCTCGCCGATGTCGGGCCCCACTTCCTGCGTCTGGCCGGTCCTCCGATCGTGCCGCGACAGGCCGCCGCTGTACAGCACGTCGGGATCGTTCGGATCCGGACGGACGACGCCGCGGTCGCCTGGACCGATCGGGCGCCAGTCCTGCCGCGTCACGCGCCCGGAGTCGCCTCGAAGCGCGAGACAGCCCGCTCCCGAGGCCGGGTCCGAGCCGCACGCACGAAACGGGTAGACCGTGTCGATCGCGACGCTCGAGAACTCGCCGAACGGCTGCGTGTCGGGCTCGCTCCAGGATTCGCCGCCGTTGACCGTCACGAGCGCCCCGCGGCTGCCCGCCACGGCCGCCACCGATTCGGCCTGGGGGTTGATCCAGAGATCCTCGTAGCGGGCGTCGCCGGCATCGTCGATCCAGCGCGAGAACGAGCCGCCCAGATCGGTCGAGCGCCACACGCTCGCGCCCGTGACGTACAGGATCGACCGGCCCGACGGGTCGCGTGCGGCGACGACGCGTCCAGCTTCACTGGCGCCGAGCGCTGCCGTGCCGCCGGCCGCGGTCCACCGCTCGCCGCCGTTGGTCGAGACGTAGAGCCCGGCACCCGGCCCGCCGGAAGCGAGCGCGAACACGCGCGTGCTGTCGGACGGCGCGACGGCCAATGTCAGGCGGCCGGTGAACGGACCGGACGCTGCCGCGGGCGTGTCCAGCCTGCGCCACGTCACGCCCTCGTCGGTGGACTTGTACACGCCCGACTCGCTTCCGCTGACGGCTTCGCCATCCCACGGCCGCCGGCGAACGTGCCACAACGACGCGTACGCGATCGACGCCGCGCTGGGATCCAGCACCACGTCCGCAGCGCCCGTATCGGATCCGCCGGACAGGACGCGCGCGAACGTGCGCCCGCCGTCGATGGATCGAAAGACACCGCGCTCGGCGTCGGCTGAGGACGGCGACCCGAGGACCGCGACGAGCACGCGGTCGGCATCCCGCGGATCGACCGCGATGCGTGCGATGTGCTGCGTGGACGTCAACCCGAGGCGCGTCCACGTGCGGCCTCCATCGGCGGAGCGGTAGATGCCGCCGCCGCGGTTGGCTCGATCGCGATCCGCGCGCGCGCCCGTTCCGGCGTAGACGATCTGCGGGTTCGATGGCGCGACCGCGATGGCGCCGATCGAGCCGACGGCCTGCTCGTCGAAGAGCGGCTGCCAAGTGCGGCCGGCGTCGGTCGTCTGCCAGACGCCGCCGTCCGCCGTCCCGAGATAGAGCACGAAGGGTCGCGACGCGACGCCAGCCACGGCCGTCGCGTAGCCCCCGCGGAAGGGCCCGAGGCTTCGCCAGCGCAGATCCTGCAGCACGGACGGATCGGCACCGGCCTGATCGCGGGCCACGAGGCGCGGCGCCAGGAGCGCCAGCGCGGCAAACGCGATCGCGGCACGCATGGTCGAGGGTGCGCTCACGTCGAGTGCGACGATCTTAGCAAAGAGGTCCGCTATGATTCGGCTCGGAGGTCTCCGTGCCGCCGTTCTCGTCCGACGCGCTCGTCATCTTCGGGGTTAGCGGCGACCTCGTCTACAAGAGCATCTTCCCGGCGCTGCAGGGGCTCGCCGACGCCGGGCAGCTCGAGGTGCCGGTGATCGGCGTGGCGCGGTCCGAGTGGACCCGCGACGACCTCGTGAGCCGGGCGCGGGCGAGCCTCGAAGCCGCCGGGGCCTTCGACGAGCCGCGCTTCGGCTCGCTGGCCGATCGGCTGCGCTACGTGCGCGGCGACTATCGGGATCCTGAGACGTTCGCGGCGCTTCGCCGCGCGCTCGGCCGTGCGCGGCATCCGCTGTTCTACCTGGCGATCGCGCCGAGCGCTTTCCCGGACGTCGTCGACGGCCTGGCGCGCGCCGGCTGTACCGAAGGCGCCCGCGTCGTGCTCGAGAAGCCGTTCGGCCGCGATCTCGCGTCGGCGCTCGAGCTCGATCGCGTGCTGCACCAGCACTTCGAGGAGCCCAGGATCTTCCGCATCGACCATTACCTCGGGAAGGAACCGGTGCAGAACCTCCTGTACTTCCGGTTCGCCAACCGGTTCCTCGAGCCGATCTGGAACCGCGATCACGTCGAGCGGATTGAAATCACGATGGCCGAGGAAGACGGCATTCGCGCCCGTGGACGGCTCTACGAGGAGCTCGGCGCGATTCGCGACGTCGTCCAGAACCACCTGCTGCAGGTCGCGGCGCTGCTCTTGATGGAGCCGCCGGCCGGCCACCATTCGGAGGCCATCCGCGACGCGAAGGCGCTGGCGTTCGCCGCCATGCGGCCGCTCGATCCGGCGGAGGTCGTGCGCGGCCAGTACGACGGCTATCGCCAGGAGGACGGCGTGGCGCCCGATTCGGACGTCGAGACCTACGCCGCGCTCCGGTTGCACGTCGACTCGTGGCGGTGGGCGGGGGTGCCTGTCTACATCCGCGCGGGCAAGCGGCTCCGCGGCAGCGCGACGGAGGTGACGGTCGTGCTCGAGCGTCCGCCGCTCGCCGTCTTCGAGGACGTCGTCGCCGCGGCGCCGAATCACGTACGGTTCCGGTTGAGCCCGGACGTCGTCATCGAGCTCGGCACGCGCGCCAAGCGCCCGGGCGACGCGATGGCCGGCGAGGCCGTCCATCTCGACGCGTGCCGGAGCACGAGCCACACCGTGCCGGCGTACCAGCGGCTGCTGGGCGACGCGATGCGCGGCGACCAGATGCTCTTCGCGCGAACCGACGCCGTCTCGGCGTCGTGGCGGGTCGTCGAGCCCGTGCTGACCACGCATGCGCCGGTCCGGCTCTACGCGCCCGGCAGCATGGGACCGGCCGATGCTGACCGGCTGCTCGGCGATGCGAGCTGGCACGATCCGGTCTGAGTCAGCGCCGTGTGCCTGCTGCTGGGTGCCGGTTCTCCCGTCACGCTGCAGCGGTCCCTGGTTCACCGCACGGATCCTGCGGTCGCTCCGCCGGACTCGCCCGCCACGGTGCGCTCGCTTCAACCCAGGTCGATCCGTTCGTTGATCGCCGCGACGAGGTGTTCGAGCGCGACCTCGTTGAAGCCGCCGCGTTCGACGATCACGTCGGCGTACCGGCGCGCCGGTTCGACGTAGGTGTCGTGCATGGGCGCGACGGTCGCGGCGAACTGCTCCTCCACCGACGCCACCGACCGCCCACGTTCCGCGACGTCCCGCTGGACCCGTCGCCGCAGTCGAGTCGTCCTGTCCACGTCCACGAACACTTTCAAATCGATCAACGACCGCAGGCGGACATCCGAGAGCACGAGGATTCCTTCGATGACAATCGCGGGGCGTGGGTGGATGACCTCCACCTCACGCGTGCGAGCATGACGGGCGAAGTCGTAGATTGGGATCTCGGCGCGCGCGCCGCCACGGAGCTGCTCGAGGTGGGTGACGAGCAGCGTCGTGTCCAGCGCGTCCGGATGGTCGAAGTTCCGCTGGACGCGATCGTCGAAGGGGATGTTCGACAGATCGCGATAGTACCGATCGTGCTGGACGATGACGACGGCATCGGGGCCGAGCCGTTCGAGCAGGCGGCCGACGAGCGTCGTCTTGCCGCTGCCAGACCCGCCCGCCACGCCGACGATCAGAGGCATCGGGCGGATTCTAGTGCGGTGCTTGGTATACTGTGACGTTCCTGCTGCCCGCCCGGGCAGCGGCGCGGCACGTTCGCGGAAGTGGCGGAATTGGCAGACGCGCAAGCCTCAGGAGCTTGTGGGAGCAATCCCGTGGAGGTTCGAGTCCTCTCTTCCGCACCAGCTTGAAAAAGCCCCGATTTCGTCGGGGCTTTTCCGTTGTGAGCGTCGAGAGAACGCGACCGCCGTGCTCCACCTCACTGCACTGCGGCCCTGAAGTGGGGATTCTCGATGATCCCGATCACGTTGCCGAACGGATCGGCGACCGTCGCGACCTTGATCCCCTCGCCGACCTCCTGGATTGGGTGTCGTGGCGCGGCGCCGTGCGCCAGCAGGTGCGCGTGCGCCTCGGCGATGTCCGGCACGCCCCAGTAGGCGACGGCGTTGTCGCCGACCGTGACGTGCGCGACGTCCGGATCGAGGCCCAGCTCGTAGCCGCCGATCTCGAAGCCCACGTAGAACGGCTGGTCGAAGTACGGCGCGACGCCGAACGCCGACGTGTACCACGCCTTCGCCGCGGCCAGATTCGGCGCGTGATAGATGACGGTTCTCAGTCCGAGAAACATGACCACTCCCTCGTGCGCAAGGTGGCGCGCAGCCCGGCGCCGCGCACACTTCTTCCTCGTGTTCGCGTCCGCCTACGTCTGCAGTCCTGCGAAAAGGGGCGGCAGGTAGGGGCTTCTGATTGACGATCGGCTGAAGCCCCGCTAGGAACGGCAGAAGACTACCATGCCCCCTCGACCGACGTGCGACGTCCCAGACTGGGGCAGACTAGGCCGATGAGCGAGAAGACGCCACGGCCGAATCCGCCAGCGATCGCGGTCGAGCGGAACCGGCCGCCGCAGCGGCCGCCGGCGCTCCTCTTCGCCCGACCTCCCGGTCGCGGCCGTATCGTGCGGCTCTGCTTGTTGGCCGCGGCCTTCTGCGCGCCGCCCGTCGTGTCGGCGCAACCCCCCGATCCGCACGCGGTCCAGCCCGAACGGCCGAGCGTCGCCACGCACGCCGCCACCGTCGCGCCCGGCTGGCTCGAGCTCGAGTTCGGCGCCGGCCGCGAGTCGTCGCACGGCGTCTTCCTCGACATGAGCCTGCCGCTGAACGTCAAGCTCGGCGTCGCGCCGGCCGTGCAGTTCGCGATCTCGATGATGCCGACGCACGTGGCGGGCGGCGACGGGTTCACCGCCGAGTCGGTCGCGCTCTCCCTGAAGTGGCGCCTCGCTGACGACGTGCCGCTGTTTGGTGCTGTTGCGCTGCTGCCGTCGGTGCAGGTTCCGGCGTTGCACGCCGCGGACGCGTCGCCGGGTGCCGGCCTCGTCCTGATCTCGAGCATCACCGTGCGCGGCGTCTCGCTCGATTTGAACGTCGGGTACGCGCGGCGCGCGCGCGGCGACGCGGCCGACGCGTGGACGTCCGAAACGATGTGGGCGGCTGCTGGCGGCGGACCGATCGCCGGTCCGCTCGCGTGGGGCGCCGAGATTTTCGGTATCCATGACGTCGCGCAGGACCGCCGGCGCTCGCGCGCCGCCGGTGTGCTCGCCGGCCTGACGGTGACCGCGCGCCCATGGCTCGCATTCGACGTGAGCGGCGTGCTGCCAGCCGCCGGCGTGCAGCCACGCGCCATCCAGGCCGGCGCCGTCTGGAACGCCGGCCGATTCTGGCGTCGCGGCGCGGCCCGTCCGGCGCGGCCCGCGCTGGCGCCGAGGACCGCACGCGGCGTAGTACGCTGACGCGGTGCCTGCCGCCGCTACGTCGTTTCCGCTGCCGCTCGACGCGTACGACGATCGCGGGCGCGCGTTGCTCGAGACGCTCGGCGCGCGCATCGCGGCGGATCCCTTCAACCTGATTGCGACCGCGATCTTCGTCGTCGCCATCCTGCACACGTTCGCCGCGTCCCGGCTCAGCGGGCTCGCGCACCGCGTGCAGCGCGCCCACGACGAAGCCGAACGGGCCGCGGGCCGCTCGGCGCATCCGAGCGTGCTGGCCGAGCTGCTGCACCTTGCCGGCGAGGTCGAGGTCGTGTTCGGCCTGTGGGCGGCCGTGCTGCTGGCCGCCGCGGCGTACGCCAAGGGCTGGGACGCCGCCCGTGACTACGTCGCGCACGGTGTCACCTACACCGAGCCGATGTTCGTCGTCGTCATCATGGCGCTCGCGTCCACGAGGCCGATCGTGGGGCTGGCCGAACGCCTGCTGCGGCGGATCGCCAACCTCGGCGGGGGAGGGCCCGCGGCATGGTGGGCGACGATTCTCGTCCTCGGTCCGCTGCTCGGATCGTTCATCACCGAGCCGGCGGCGATGACGATCTGCGCGCTGCTCCTCGCGCGCCAATTCTACGATCTCGATCCCACGCCGGCGCTGAAGTACGCGACGCTCGGGCTGCTCTTCGTCAACGTCTCGATTGGCGGCACGCTCACGCACTTCTCGGCGCCGCCCGTGCTGATGGTCGCCCGCGTGTGGGCTTGGGATACGCCCTTCATGCTCGTGCACTTCGGCGCCGGGGCGTTCGCGGCGATCGTCGCGTCCACCGCGCTCTACTTCCTGCTGTTCCGGCGCGAACTGCTGGCGCTCAATCGGCGCCTCGCGACGCTCGATCTCGAAGAACCCGACGAGGCGGCGCCGCGGAGGGCCCAAACGCTGCTGCCAGTGCCCGCGTGGATCACGGCCGTCCACGTGGCGTTCATGGGCTGGACGGTGTTCACGGCGCACGAGCCGGCGCTCTTCGTCGGCGGGTTCCTGTTCTTCCTCGGGTTCGCGAAGGCGACGGCCGTGTTTCAAAGCCGGCTCGAGTTGCGCGCACCGCTGCTCGTCGGGTTCTTTCTCGGCGGCCTCGTGATCCACGGCGGCCTGCAGGGCTGGTGGATCGCGCCAGTGCTGTCGAGCCTGGCCGAATTCCCGCTGTTCCTCGGCGCCACGGTGCTGACGGCGTTCAACGACAACGCCCTCATCACCTACCTGGCCACGCTCGCGCCAGGCTTCCACGACGCCCTGAAGATCGCGGTGGTGCAAGGCGCCGTCACGGGCGGCGGCCTGACCGTCATCGCCAATGCCCCGAATCCTGCCGGACAGGCGCTGCTCAGCCGGTTCTTCGGCGGGTCCGTCGCGCCGCATCGCTTGCTCGCCGGCGCCGCGGTGCCGACCTTGATTGCCGCGCTGTTGTTCAGGCTGAGCGCCTGACTGCCCGAGACGGCCTGAGGTCGAGGTCGCGTACCGTCTACGCACCTCCCCATCTTCCGACCAGGCGCCTCACGCTCCCCTGACGATGAGCCGCATGCCGGGTTCGAGCCCGGCGCGGCCGATCGCCCCGACGGCCATCTCGATCGTCGCGAACGCCCCGAGCGCCGCGCTCATGCGCCACGGCTGCACGGAGCGGCGCACTTTGACGATCCGCCCGTCGCGCGCAACGTGGACGATGTCGATCGGGAAGCGCATGCCGATCGTGTGCACCGCCCAGCACGGCGCGATCACGAGCGCCACGCCGTCGGCGAGCCCGTCGCGCCCGAGCAGGCCGCGGTTGCGCGACGCGGAGTCGGTGGCCAGCTCGACCGAGGTCGCCACGATCCGCGCGCGATCGGCGGTCCAGAGCGCGTGGGGTTCAGCGGCGCGGCCCATGGCCGATTGGAGGAAGTGAGGGGCGCTCACGGAGGACCTGGACCGGTCCGGATTATAGGAGACGGTTCGGGTCCGAGGCTTCCAGATCTGATGAATGCAGCGCGACGGGACGAACGCCGTCCGAACCGCCGGACGGAGGGCCGGCGCGGTCCTCGTCTTCCGATCCTGGTCGGCGTCGCGTTCGCGATGCTCTCGATCCCTGCGCCCGCGCAGGAAGGGCCCGGGCTCGGCATCCACCTGACCTCACCGCTCGGCCGAACGGGCATGGAGGGCCCCATCCGGATCGTCGCGCGCGTCGTCACCGACGCCAGCGCGAAGATCGGTCCGATCCGGTTCACGGTCGACGGCAAGCTCGTCGGCGAGGACACCGACGGGCCGCCCTACGCCGTGGAGTGGGTCGACAGGAACCCGTTCGAAGATCGGGTGATCGTCGCCGACGTCACCGATTCGCTCGGCCGGCACGCGGAGGACCGCGTGCAGTTGAAAGCCCAGGAGATGTACGAGATCACCGAGGTGTCGAGCGTCCTGCTCGAGCCCCTGGTGCTCGATCGGAAGGGGCGCCCGATCAACGGGCTCACGGCCGAGGACTTCCACGTCACCGAGGACGGCATCGCGCAGCTCGTCGACCTCGCGGTGCCCGATACGCTGCCGGCCGTCTACACCCTGCTCGTGGACAGCAGCCAGAGCATGTCGCGCCGGATGCCGTTCGTCCGCAACGCGGCCGCGCAGTTCGTCGGCTTCCTCCGCCCGCACGACCGCGTCGTCGTCGTGCCGTTCTCCCGCACGCTCGGTGCCGTCACCGGGCCGACGCTGGATCGCGATACCGTGGCCGACGCGATCCAGGCGATCCAGGCGAGCGGCGGCACGGCGATCCTCGACTGCCTCAGCGAGGCCGCGCGGCAGGTGTCGTCCGTCGACGGCCGCCACATCATCGTGCTCATCACCGACGGCTACGACGAGAACAGCCGAATCGCCTTCGACGATGCCCTGCAGACCGTGGCGGCGTCCAAGGCGACCGTCTACGTCATCGCCATCGGCGGCGTGGCCGGTGTGTCGCTCAAGGGCGAGGGCCTGCTGCGGCGGCTGGCGGTCGAGACCGGCGGGCAAGCCTTCTTCCCGGCCCGGAACACGCAGCTCGCCGACACGCACAGCCTGATCGCCGACGACATCCAGCAACGCTACGTCGTGACCTACTCGTCGACCAACAGCCGGCAGGACGGGACGTGGCGCACGATCGCGATGACGACCGGGGATCCGACGCACGCGGTCAAAGTGCGGAACGGCTACTGGGCGCCGTCTCCACCGCCGATCCGGCCGCAGATCGAGATGACGATCAAGGATTTGAACCGCGAGTTCATCGACGTGACGGCGGAGGACTTCGAGGTGCTCGAAGACGGCGTGTCGCAGCAGGTGAACGCGTTCGAGGAGGCGCTCGCGCCCGTGTCGGTCGTGCTCGCGCTCGACTCGAGCGGCAGCATGCGCCGCGACGCGGGGGCCGTGACGAGCGCGGCGAAAGCGTTCGTCGAAGCCCTGCCGGCCAAGGACAAGCTCGCCGTGCTGACGTTCGCGGATCGCGTCGAGTGGGCGCACGAGCTCACCGCCGCGCGGGCGGCGAGCCTCGGCGCGATCGGCCGCTATGCGGCCGACGGCGGCACCGCCCTCTACGACGCCGTCTTCGAAGGGCTCGCTCGGCTCAAGCACACCGAGGGCCGCACCGCGCTCGTCGTCATGACCGATGGGCGCGACGAGAACAATCCCGGCACCGCGCCCGGCAGCACGCACACCTTCGATCAGGTGCTCCAGATGCTGGGCGCCGTCGATACGACGGTGTACACGATCGGTCTCGGCCCGCGCGTCGATCGCGACGTGCTCGAGCGGCTCGCGGAGGCGTCGGCCGGCGAGTCGTATTTCCCGTCCGACGTCGCTGCGCTCGAACAGGAGTACCGGCGTATCCTTGAGAATCTGCGCCGCCGGTACATCCTGAGCTACGACTCGACCAACCGCACCCGTGACGGCGCATGGCGGAAGGTGGAGATCCGGCCGAAGCGCCAGGGGCTGATCGTCGAGTCGCGGGGCGGCTATACGGCCCCCGATCAGCGATGACGGGAGAGACGATCGCGGCATGGTTGACTGGCCCGAGTGGCTGAACGCACTGTTGTGGACGGCCGGCGCGGTCGTGGTGGGCTACCTCGTCGGACACCTCGGCAACGCGCTCCTCACCGGCCGCCTCGCGCGCGTCGTGCGGCGCACGCACGGCGACTGGGACGACGCGCTCGTGGACGAGATCGGGCGGCGCCTGCCGTTCTGGTGCGTGCTCATCGGGCTCTACGTCGTGCTGCCTCGATGGCGGCTGCCGGTCGAGCGCGAGGTGCTCGCCGTCACGATCCTGCGCGCGATCGCGATTGCGTCCGCCACCATCGCGGCCGCGACGGTCGCCGGCCGGCTGGTGTGGGCGTACGGCCCGCGGGTGACGCCGAACGCGCCGGTGTCGGCGTTGACGCAGAACGTCGTCCGCACGGTCGTGATCGTGCTGGGCGCGCTCGTCATCATCGGCTCGTTCGGCATCAACATCACACCGTACCTGACCGCGCTCGGCGTTTCCGGTCTCGCCGTGGCGCTGGCGCTCCAGGATCCGCTGTCGAACTTCTTCGCCGGCATCGCGATGAGCGTGTCGGGCCAGGTCCGGATCGGCGACTACGTCAGGCTCTCGGACGGCGTCGAGGGCCACGTCCTGGACTTCAACTGGCGCACGACGACGATCCGCACGCTGGGCAATCCGATCGTGATCGTGCCCAACGCGAAGCTCGCGCAGTCCATCGTGACGAGCTACTCGGATCCGGAGTTCGGGATGTCCGTGGATCTCCAGGTGCATCCCGCCTCGGACCTCGCGGCCATCGAGCGGATCACCCTCGACGTCGCGCGCGAGGTCATGCGTGAGGTGCCGGGCGCCGTGCGGACGGCGGAGCCCGCCGTCCGATTCCACACCTTCGGCCCGGCGGGCATCGGCTTCTCGGTCGGGCTGCGTGCGGTCGCGTTCGCGGACCAGTTCCTCCTCAAGCACGAGTTCCTGAAGCGCGTTCAGGCGCGTTACGCGGCCGAAGGCGTCATGATCCCGGCCGTGGGGCTCGTCGCCCAGCCGTTGCTCGTGGCTCCCGAGCGTGAACCGCCAGCGGGCCGCCAGTCCTGATGACGATCGAGCCGGTTCCAATCGGGCCGTTCGACCTCGCTGAAGGCCCGCTGTGGGACGCCGTCCGACAGCGCCTGCTGTTCGTCGACATCATGCAGGGGCACGTGCACGCGCTCGACCCGGGGTCCGGCCGAGCGCGCGTGTACGACGTGGGCCAGCCGGTCGGGGCGGTCGTCTGCTCGACGCGCGGCGACTGGCTGATCGCCGCCGGCCGCGGGTTCTCGCGTCTCGATCCGGACTCCGGCCGCGTGACGCCGATGGCCGATGCGGCGCCCGGCCGCGACGACGTGCGGATGAACGATGGGGCGGTGGACCCGTGGGGACGGTTCTGGGCCGGCACGCTCAGCCTGCGGCATGAGCGCGAACGCGGGGCGCTCTATCGGCTCGATGCCGACGGCCGCGTCCACACGATCCTCGAGCCCGTGACGACCTCGAACGGCATCGACTGGAGCCCGGACCTTCGCATCATGTACTACGTGGACACACGGACCGGGCGAGTCGACCAATTCGACGTCGACGGCAACGGGGAGCCCGGCGCCCGCCGCCCGTTCGCGATCATCGCGCCGGACGACGGCCGGCCCGACGGGCTCGTCGTCGACGCAGAGGGATACGTCTGGGTGGCGCTGTGGCAGGGCGGTGCGCTCAGGCGCTACGCCCCGGATGGTGCGCTCGACCGGATCGTTGCGCTGCCCGTCGCGCTCGTCACGAAATGCGCCTTCGCGGGATCCGATCTCGGGGACCTCTACGTGACGACCGCCCGGACGGGATTGAGCGCGGGCGAACGTGCCGACCAGCCGCTGGCGGGCCGGCTCTTCCGCTGCCGGCCGGGCACTCGCGGACGATTGCCGTATCGTTTCGCCGGCTGACCCGGGGCCGGCGCGGCGCCTGACGCTATACTGCGGACAGGAGTGGTCCGAGTGTCGCGGCGCCGCGGAGTGTTGCTCGTTCTCGCCTTCATCACGATCGCGGTCCTCGTCTCGGGCGGCGGCCTGCTCGTGCTCGCGGCGCTGTCGACGCCGCAAGTGTCGGTGCCCGAGCGGGCGACGTTGTCGCTGCGCCTCGACGCGCCGTTCAGCGAAATCGATCCGCCCGACGTCCTGAGTCAGATCATCCCGCGCTCGTCGACGTTGCGCGCCACGCTCGACGTCATCCGCAAGGCCAAGGCCGACGCGCGCGTGCGGACGCTCGTCATCCGGCCGTCCGCGAGCGGCGCGCTGTGGG
Source organism: Acidobacteriota bacterium (assembly GCA_020853395.1). Taxonomy (NCBI): domain Bacteria; kingdom Pseudomonadati; phylum Acidobacteriota; species Acidobacteriota bacterium. The sequence continues at coordinate 476,007 of JADYYY010000010.1, read as the reverse complement.
CGCAGTTGCAGGAAGTGCGCGCGGCGATCGAGGACTTCAAGACCTCGAAGAAGCCGGTGACCGCGTTCCTCGAGTCGGCCGGCGCGGCCGAGTACTACCTCGCGTCCGCCGCCGATCGCATCGTGCTCATGCCGGCCGGCCAGCTCGACGTGACCGGGCTGGCGTCGTACGAGCTCTTCTTCAGACAGGCGCTCGACAAGATCGGCGTCTATCCCGACCTGCTCCACGTCGGCGAGTACAAGACGGCGTCGAACACGTTCACCGAACGCGGGTTCACGCCGGCGCATCGCGAGATGAGCCAGTCGCTCAACCGCGACTGGTACGAGCAGATCGTGCGGGCCGTCGCGCAGGGGCGGACGCTCTCCGAGGCCGAGGCGCGGAGCGCCCTCGAGCGCGGGCCGTACATGGGCGAGGGCGCCGTCAAGGCGCGGCTCGTCGACGAGCTGGGCTACGAGGATCAGCTCGACGACCGCGGGCCGATGCTGGGCACGCAGTCGATCGACGGCGAGCAGTACGGCAAGGGCGCGCCGGCCGGCGAGCGGCGCGAGGTCGGCGGCAGGATCGCGCTCTTGTACGCGATCGGGACGATCGCGAGCGGCAAGAGCTCGTTCGACGCGCCCTCGGGCGCCGTCATCGGCTCCGACACGTTCAATCAGTGGCTGCGCAAGGTGCGCGTCGACCCGGGCATCCGCGCGGTGATCATCCGCATCGACAGCCCCGGCGGATCGGCGATCGCCTCCGAGGTCATCTGGCGCGAGATCATGCTGACCCGCGACGTGAAGCCCGTGATCGTCTCGATGGGCGACGTCGCGGCGTCGGGCGGCTACTACATGGCCGCCGCCGCCGACGCGATCGTTGCCGACCCCGGCACGCTGACCGGATCGATCGGCGTGCTGACCGGGAAGTTCGTGCTGCGCGGCACGCTCGACAAGATCGGGATCGGCGTCGATGCCGTCAGCGACGGGACGTTCGCCCAGATGAACTCGCCGTTCCGGCCGTTCTCACCGGAAGAGCGCCGGCGGGTCGAGGATCAGCTCCAGGCGACCTACGAGCTGTTCCTCAAGCGCGTGGCCGACGGCCGTCGCCAGGCGACGACCAAGATCGATGCGGTGGCTCAGGGACGGGTCTGGACGGGGCGTCAGGCCCGGGAGATCGGCCTGGTGGACGAGCTCGGCGGGCTCGCTGACGCGGTCCGGCTCGCGAAGCAGCGCGCGAAGCTCGACGCGGCGAAGGACGTGGACCTCGTGATCTACCCCCCGCGGCGCACGTTGTACGACCTGATCTCGAATCCGTTCGGCGTCTCCGGCGGCGCGTCGGCGGCCGTGGACGCGCTGTTCCGGCGGCCCGACGTGCGGATGATCCAGTCCGCCACGTCGATGCTCAATCTCTTCCGCCGCGGCGAGCCGCTCGCGATCCTGCCGAACGTCTTCGTGCACTGAGGTCGGGTGATCAGGCAAGCCCTCGTGGCGGCGGGTCTTCTGGTGCTGACCGCGGGGCACGCGATCGGCACCGCGGCCGCACCGGCCGAGCGTCTGGCCGGCCAGGCCCCGCCGCAGCCCGTCGCCTCGCCGGATCGGGCGTGGTCGGCGGCACGGCCGCTGACTTGGGCGGAGTTCCGTGGCACCGCGCCGGCCGGCGGCATGGAAGGCGCCCGGACGGTCTATCTGCTCCGGTACGAATCGCGCTGCCACGGGAAGACCTTCACGTTCGACGTCAAGGCGGTGTTCGTCCCCGACGAGTCGTGGGTGAAGGCCGATGTGCTCGCGAGCCCGCGCGAGAGCGTCCGCGTGCTCCAGCACGAGCAGACGCACTTCGATCTCACGGAGGTCCATGCGCGGCGGATGCGGAAGTACTTCGCCGGGCTCTACGATGCCTGCGGCCTGAGCGACGCGCAGGTGGATGCGGCGGTCGACCGCTTCGTCAAGGAAGAAGCCGCCGCGCAGCAGCGTTACGACGACGAGACCGGATACGGCCTGGTGCCCGCCCGCCAGCGCGTCTGGACCGAACGCGTCGCCGAGATGCTCACCTCGCTCGAGGCGTTCACCAGGCCGTGATCGGGTAGCGCGTACCGCTCAACTGTTACCGGTCAGCGCGCGCAGCGCGGCATCGTTGTACTGGATGTTCATCCGCGCTTTCGCCTTCGCCATGTAGGCCTCGAAGAAGGCGCCGCCGCGCTGGTCGGCCAGCTCGCCGCGGATCGATTCGCGTTCGGCCTCGAGCACGGTGGGCGAGACGTCCTGCCGGTCGACGAGTTGGACGACGACGACGGCCTCGTCGGTCGCGATCGGCTGGCTCACCTCGCCGGGCTTCAGCGCGAAGGCCGCGCGGTCGACGGCGTCGCTGACGCCGACGACCGGCAGCACCGCGCCCCGTGCGATCGCGTCCGTCGTGCTCACCGCCGCTCCCGCGGCCTTGGCGGCCGACTGGAAGTTCGTCTTCGCCGAGGTCAGCGCCGCCGCGCGCTGTCTGGCGAGCTCGACCGCCTTGGCCCGGGCCACGTCGGCCAGCACTTTCTCGCGCACCTCGCTCAATGCCGGCACGGAGGACGGTTTCACTTCCGTGACGGTGATGAAAGCGTAGCCGTTGTTCGTGCTCAGCGCGGCGCTCACTTTGCCGGCGTCGAGAGTGAACGCTTCAGCCGCCACCGCTGGCGCGAAGCCGATGCCGGCGAGCGGTTCGTCGCGGGCGAAGAGCCCGGAATCGCCGACGGTCAACCCGCGCTCCTTGGCCACGCGATCGAGATCGGCGGGCGTCTGGAGCTGCGGCCCGATCTCGGCGACGAGCCGGCTCGCCTCGGCGCGGGCCTTCTCGAACTTGATCCCGTCCTCGATCTGGCTGCGCACTTCGTCGAGCGTCTTGGTCGTCGCGGCCTTCTTGCCCATGCCCTTGATGATGTGGAAGCCGAACGGCGACTTCACCAGGCCGCTGATCTCGCCATCCTTCAGCGCCCAGGCCGCGTCCTCGAACTCCTTGACCATCGCGCCCCGGCTGAAGAACTGGAGATCGCCGCCCGACGCTTTCGACCCCTCGTCCTCGGAGTACTGCTTGGCCAGCGCGGCGAAGTCGGCGCCCGCTTTGGCCTTGGCCAGCACGCCTTCGGCGGTCTTGCGCACGGCCGCCTCGTCCTTGCCGTCCGTCTTGAAGAGGATGTGGCTCGCGCGGACCTGTTCCGGCGTCGAGTAGGTCTGGAGGCTTTCCTTGTAGCGCGCCTCGACTTCGGCGGGCGTGACGGTCATCTTGCCGCGCAAGGTCTCGGCGTCCACGGCGAGGTACCGGACGCGGCGCTTCTCGGGCACGCGGTAGCGTTCCTGGTTGGCGGAGAAGTGCTCCTGGAGCTCGGCGTCGGTCGGCTGGACCGCGGCGGCGAGCTTGTCGGCGGTGAAGACCGCGACGTTGAGCTTCACCTTCTCGTTGCGGCGGCGGAACTCCTGCTCCACGTCAGCGTCGGAGACGCGCAGCCAGCCGGTGACGGCCGCCTGCAACTTCTCGGCGACGAGCGATCGACGCAGGTCGCGCTCGAAGTCCGCGGGGCGCAGCACCGGGCGCGCGTTGGCGAGCATCTGCCGATAGGCCGCCTCGCCGACGAACTGTCCGTTCTCCTGGAACATCGGGAGCCGCACGAGCCGTTCCTTCAGCTCGCCGTCCGTCACCGTGATGCCGAGGCGCTCCGCTTCGACCATCATGGCTTCGTCGTTGACGAGCCGCTGCACGATGCGCGGGCCGACGCCGAGCTGGTTGAGGAGCTGATCGGTGATCTCCGCGCCGTATTGCGCGCGGATCTGAGAGACCTGCTGGAGGTACTGAATCCGGTACGTGCCGGCGGAGATCTCCCGGCCGTCGACGGTCGCGATCACCTCGGCATTGGTGCCGGCGACCGGGTTGCCGAGGAACTGCGGGATGTAGAGCAGGACGAAGGTCGCCACGACTATGCCGAGGCTCCACTTGAGCCAGGCTCTGTGGCGCCGCATCCGGTCGAGCATCGTCATCGCTGGGGTCTCTCCTTCGGTTACGACCGTGGATTATCTCATGACAACCCTGTCGTCCCTCGGCCGCGCGCCGCGTCGCCGGCCCGCAACGTGTCGCACTTCGGATACGGCGGTGACGAAAACTGTTCGCGCGTGCGCGGCCGCGCGCCGCGAAAATATTCCTCGCAATCACGCGAGATATTGGCCGCGGGCGGCGCATGAGCACGCGAGACGGCGTGCTATAGTTTCGGCGTTTGGCGGGCGGACGCGGCCCGCCGTCATGCCGCCACATGCCCGAGCGACTCCCGCGCAGATCCTCCGCGCCTGAGCACACTGCGCCGGACGGCGCCGTCGTGCTCGCGGTGTACCACCGCGGCGAGGACTCGATCGAGCGTCTCACCGCACTGCAATCGACGGGCGCGCGCTTCGAGTTCCTCCAGGCCGGCGCGCTCTGGACCGTTCCCAACGACGTCGCGGGCCTGCTCTGGGAGCTGTCGCTCGAGGATGGATCGCAGCGGCTCGTGTCGGCGCTCATCGACAGCCTGCCTGCGGTCTCGTTCAGCTTGACCCGCCACGCCGGGCTCGCCGATCTGTCGCGCGTGCTCGGATTCCGGCAGCATCTCGTCTGGCCGTTCCAGCTCGACGACGTCGAGCGGGCGCTCGGGCTCGGACCGCTGCTCGATCTCGCCGATCGGATCGACAGCGCGTCGCCGCGGATCATCAACCTGGCGGCGCGTCCCGACGCGATCGCCGGCATCATGCGCGCGGTCAACCTGTCGACCGAGCCGGTCGAGGTCGCCAAGACGCTCGTGGAGCACGCCAACGAGTGGCTGCCGTTGACCGAATGGCAGGTGTACATCGTCGAGCCCGACGGGCAGCCGCGCCTGATCGGCGAGGCGGGCTCGGAAGGCAGAGACGCGGTCGTGCAGTCGCTGGCCGAGCTCGTCGTGCGAACGGGACAGCCGTCGGTGCGCGTCACGACCTACCTCGATGAGCGCGCGAACCCCGCCAGCGACCAGGCCAAGCGCGTCGAGGCCTCCGTCGTGGGCTGGCCGCTGGTCGTTCAAGGGACGGTCGTCGGCGTGCTCGCGGGGCTCGATGCCGGCAGGGCGCGCCGGTTGCCGGAGATGTCGTCGGCGCTCAACGATGCCTTCGTCCGCCTGCTCGAGCCCGCCGCGTACGCGCTCGCGCACGCCCTGCGGATCGTGCGGGCCGAGGCGCTCTCGGTCACCGACGATCTGACGCAGCTCTTCAACTCGCGATACCTGAACGACCTGCTGCGGAAGGAAACGAAACGGGCGATGCGCAGCGGCTGGCCGCTCTCGCTGCTCTTCGTCGATCTCGACGGCTTCAAGCGGATCAACGACGCGCACGGGCACCTGCTCGGCAGCCGCGCGCTCGTCGAGGCCGCCGAGGTCATCCGATCGAGCGCCCGTGAGACCGACATCGTCGCCCGCTTCGGCGGCGACGAATTTGCGATACTGTTGCCGGAAACGGGCCTCGAAGGGGCGCACTCGGTGGCGCGGCGTCTTCGTGACCGTATCCAGCGCTTCAATTTCCTCGCCGATCGTACGTCGGGCAGCCGGCTGACCGCGTCCATCGGCGTGGCGACGCTTCCGGACGTCGCGGACTCGGCCGAAGGCCTCCTGCAGGCCGCCGACGCCGCGATGTACAAGGTGAAGAGCTCCGGCAAGAACGGCATCCACATCGCGGGCAGCGACTCGGGCGCCGTCCGCGTCCCCACCGAGGAACAGGAGCCTCGTTGAACCTTCGCTCGCTCTTTGCGCTCTTCTCGAGCGACCTCGCCATCGACCTCGGCACCGCCAACACATGCGTCTACGCGCGCGGCAAGGGCATCGTCGTCAACGAGCCCTCGATCGTCGCGATCAACAAGGTCACCGGACGCATCGAGGCCGTCGGCAAGGAAGCGAAGGAGATGCTCGGGCGCACGCCCGGCAACATCGTCGCGATCAAGCCGATGAAGGACGGCGTCATCGCCGACTTCGAAGTGACCGAGAAGATGCTCGCGCACTTCATCAAGAAGGCCCATAACCGCACCATGTGGGTGCGCCCGCGCATCGTCATCGGCGTGCCCTCCGAGATCACGCAGGTGGAGAAGCGGGCGGTCAAGGACAGCGCCTATCGCGCGAAGGCGAGCGAGGTCTACCTCGTCGAGGAAGCGATGGCGGCCGCGATCGGCGCCGGGATGCCGATCGAAGAGGCGTCCGGCAACATGGTCGTCGACATCGGCGGCGGCACGACCGACATCGCCGTCATCTCGCTCGCCGGCATCGTCTACAGCAAGGCCATTCGCGTCGCCGGCAACGAGATGGACGATGCGATCATCCAGTACATCAAGAAGACGTACAACCTGCTCATCGGCGAGCGGACGGCCGAGGCGATCAAGATGGAGCTCGGCTCGGCGTTCCCGCTCGACGAGCGGATCACCATGGAGATCAAGGGCCGGCACCTGATCGAGGGCGTGCCGAAGACGATCACGATTTCCGACGAGGAGATCCGCGAGGCCCTGGCCGAAACGGTGAACGTCATCGTGGACGCCGTGCGGGTGGCGCTCGAGCGCACGCCGCCGGAGCTGTCGGCCGATATCGTCGATCGAGGCATCGTGCTGACCGGCGGCGGCTCGCTCCTGAAGAACCTCGACAAGCGGCTGCGCGAGGAGACCGGGCTGCCGGTCGCCATGGCCGAGGATCCGCTGTCGACGGTCGTGCTCGGCGCCGGCAAGATGCTGTCGAATTTCGAGCTGCTGCGGAAGATCTCCCTCGACTAGCGAGGCCGGCCCGCGCCGTTCCGGCGTATTCTTCGGCCCATGGGCCCCGAGGCCGCCAGGTGATCCATCGTCAGACCCTGTCGTTGCTGATCGTGATCTGCCTCGGGCACGTGCTGCTGATCTCGGCGCAGGTGCAGTCGAAGAGCGGCGTTCCCGTGCTCGAGAGCGTGGTCTTCGCCGCGTACGCGCGCGTGCAGCAGGCGATGACCGCGGCGGTCGACGGCGTGCGCGGCACCTGGACGAACTATCTGGCCGTCCACGGCGCCGCCCGCGAGCGCGACGAGCTGCGCCGCCGCCTCCTCGAGCTGCAGGGTGAGCTGCAGCAACGCCAGGCGCTGGCCGCGCGCGCGCAAGCGCTCGAGGCGCTGCTCGGGCTGAAGCAGAGCGTCATCGTGCCGACGCTGGCCGCGCGCGTCATCGGCGCGAACCCATCGCCCGGCACCTTCACGGTGACGATCGATCGCGGCGCCGGCGATGGCTTGCGGCCGGATTTGCCCGTGATTGCCACGCGCGGCGTCGTCGGGCGCGTGATCGCGCCGATCTCGGCAGGCGCCGCCACCGTCCAGTTGCTGACCGATCGGCTCGCGGCCGTCGCGGTCACGTTCGAACGCTCGGGCAGCGGCGCCATCGTCGTCGGCGGCGCCGGGGACCTGTTTCGGGCGGAATACGTCCCGGCCGCCGCTGACGTGCAGGCCGGGGAGCGAGTGGTGACGTCGGGCCAGGACGGCGTGTTTCCCCAGGGGTTCCTCGTCGGCACCGTCGAGCGCGTGACCCGGCCCTCCGGAGGCGAGCGCGAGGTCCTGATCACGCCTGCGGTCGATTTCTCCCATCTGGATCTCGTCCTCGTCGTGCCGATAAGCCGGCCGGCGACGGAGTCGCCCGAGTGAAGCTCACCGCGGTGCTGCTGACGGTCGTCGGCGCCACGTTCCTGCAGGTCGCGCTCGCGAGGTTCACCGTCGGGGGCGTGGTGGTGTTCGACCTCGTGCTGGTCGGCGCGGTGTTCGCGGCTCTGGAGTGGGGGCCGGTCGCCGGGATTCTCGCCGGCACCGTCGGCGGCCTGCTGCAGGACCTGCTCTCGGGCGACATCATCGGCGTCGGGGCGTTGGCCAAGACGCTGGTCGGCTGGGCCGCCGGGGTCGTCGGCGCGCAGTTCGTGCTCGTCCGATCGCACGCGCGGATGATCATCGTCGCCTTCGCGACCGTGGTGCATCGGGCCATGATCCTGATGCTGCGGGGCCTGATCGACCAGCACTGGCCGGCCGTGTCGTGGGGCGCTATTCTTGCTGAGACCGGGCTCAACGCCGCCGCGGCGCTGCTGGTGTTCTACGCGATTCACATGCTTCCGGCCGCCGTCGAGCGGCAGCGCGTGAACCGGCGGTCGAGCCTGAGCCGCCGGCAGTGGTGAGACGAGGACGATCGACATGCTGACCCCGGCCGGCTTCGAAGATCGGCGGATGAGCGAGACGCGCCTGCAGGCCTGGGGTGTCGGCGCCATCCTGGTCTTCTGTGCGCTGGCGGTGAGCTTCTGGGTGCTGCAGGTCGCGCAGCACGACAAGTACGAGGAGATCGCGGCGAACAACCACCTCAAGACCATTCCGTTGCGCGCCCCCCGGGGCGTGTTGTTCGACCGCCAGGGCCGGGTGCTGGTCGAGAACCGCAGCTCGTTCACGATCGCGATCGTGCGCGAGCGCACCCGGAACCTCGACGAGACCATCCGGAAGGTCGCCGACGTCACGGGCGTGCCGGACGCGCGGATCCGCCAGGCCGTCCAGCGGCGCCGGTCGGAGCAGGCATTCCGGCCGCTTCCCGTCGTCGAGCACGCGACGTTCGCGCAGGTCGCCGCGGTGGCGGCGCGCCGCCGCGAGTTGCCGGAGGTCGAGGTCCAGCAGGTGCCGACGCGGACGTATCCCGAGGGCTTCGCGGCGCACCTGTTCGGTTACGTCGGCGAGATTCAGGAAGCGCAGCTCGCGTCGTCGGAGTTCGCGTCGAGCGGTCTGCAGGCTGGCGCCATCGTCGGCCAGGCCGGCGTGGAGCGCATCTACAACGCCGAGCTGATGGGCGTCGACGGCAGCCGGTTCGTCCGCGTGAACAGCGTCGGGCGCGAGATCGCCGACCTGAAGACGGAGTACCCGACCGACGGGCACCGGCTGCAACTGACGATCGACTACGACGTCCAGAAGGCCGTGGAGGATGCGTTCCGGATGAGCGGCTACGCCGGCGCGGCGGCGATCCTCGATCCGCGCACCGGCGAGCTGCTCGCGATGACGAGCCAGCCATCGTTCGATCCCAACCTGTTCGCCGTCGGCATCGACGGTCAGGCGTGGTCGCGGCTCATCAACGACCCGCTGAAGCCGATTACCAATCGGCTCATCCAGGGCACCTACTCGCCGGGATCGACGTTCAAGATCGTGATGTCGGTGGCGGCGCTGGAGACCGGCGCGATTCCGCCGGACTTCACCGTCTACTGCCCGGGCCACTTCGAGTTCGGCGGGCGATCGTTCAAGTGCAGCCTGCCCAACGGCCGCGGACACGGGCTGATGGACCTGAGCCACGCGATCGAGAAGTCGTGCAACGTGTTCTTCTACACCGTCGGGTCGCGCATGAAGATCGACACGATCCACGACTACGCCGCGCGGCTCGGGCTGGTCGGCAAGACCGGGATCGACCTGCCCGGCGAGCAGGAGAGCTTCGTAGCCTCGACGGCGTGGTCGGAGCGCGCGCGCAAGCAGCCGTGGTACCCGGGCGAGACGATCTCGGTGTCGATCGGGCAGGGCGCGGTGAACGTCACCCCCGTCGGCCTGGCGACGATGATCGCGACGATCGCCAATGGCGGGACGCTCGTCACGCCGCATCTCGTCAAGGCGGTCGAACGTGACGGTGCGTGGTCGCCGATGCCGACGCCGGCACCCAAGTCGAATCTGCAGATCCAGCCCGATCACCTCCAGCGGATCCGCAACGGTCTCTGGATGGTCGTCAACGAAGCGGGGACGGGCAGCGGGGCGCGCATCGCCGGCCGCGACGTGGCGGGCAAGACCGGGACTGCCCAGGTGATCTCCAACGAAGGGCGAGCGGCGGCCCGCGGCCGCACGGACAAGGACCTGCGCGACAACGCCTGGTTCGTGTTCTTCGCGCCGCGCGACAACCCGCAGATTGCCGGCGCGATCTTCGTCGAGCACGGCGGGCACGGCGGCACGACGGCGACGCCGATCGCGAGACACGTGCTGGAGACGTTCTTCGCCAAGCGGGACGGGTTGCCGCTGCCGCCCGTCAAGCCGGCGCTCGTGCCGAACCCCACGCCCGTCCAGCCGATTCCGGTGCTTCCGCCGCCCGCGCCGGCACAGCCCGCGCCGGCGCCCGGCGAGGTTGCGGCTGTCGAAACGCCCGTGCCGGCCGGCACGCGCGCCGCGCTCTCCGACGGCACGCCGCAGGCGAACCGCCCGTGATCGCGCTCATCCCTGCGCTCGACCTGGACGGCCATGATCGTTGACCGCCGCCTGATTCCCCACATCGACTGGCCGCTCATCGGCGCGATCCTCGCGATCATCGTGATGAGCCTGGCCACGATCTACAGCGTGACGTGGGACGTGCGGCTGGCGCGGCCCGGCGCCAGGTTCTGGGCGCAGCTCTATGCCGTGCCCGTCGCGATGGTGGCCTTCGTCATCTGTCTCGTCATCGACTATCGCAGCCTCGCGCAGCGGTCGCTGCTGCTCTATGGCGCGCTCGTGCTGTCGCTGATCTACGTCTCGTTCTTCGGCGTCGTCGCGGGCGGATCGCGCCGCTGGATTGCGTTCGGCGGCGTCAACCTGCAGCCGTCCGAGTTCGCCCGGATCGTCGTGGCCCTGGTTCTGGCGATGTTCTACGGCGACTATCGCCGGACCGCGCGGTCGTGGACCGAGCTGCTCGCCTCGGGGGCGCTCGTTGCCGTGCCGGTGCTGTTGATCGTGCGGCAGCCGGATCTCGGCACCGCCGTCACGCTCCTGCCCGTGTACATCGGCGTGGTCTTCCTGGCCGGGCTGCCGCTCCGCTGGGTGGCGGTGGCCGGCGCCGTCTGCGTGCTGCTGTCGCCGGTGGTCTGGAACTACGGGCTGAAGGCGTACCAGCGCGAGCGGATCGAGACGTTCCTCGATCCCTCGAAGGATCCACGCGGTGCCGGGTACCAGCAGCTCCAGGCCAAGATCACCGTCGGGTCCGGCGGCTTCTACGGAAAGGGCTTTCAGCAGGGGACCCAGGGCCGCAACGGCTTTCTGCCGGTCGCCGACAACGACTTCGTCTTCTCGGTGCACGCCGAGGAGCACGGGTTTCTCGGCGTGCTCGTCGCGCTGGGGCTCTACCTGTTCGTCATCCTCCGGTCGCTCGAGGCGGCCAAGGTCGCGAAAGATCGCGTGGGGGCCTTCCTCGTCATCGGCATTCTTTCGGGGTTCGCCTTCCAGGTGGTGTACAACATCACCATGTCGGCAGGGCTGGCGCCCGTCAAGGGCCTGACGCTGCCGCTCATGAGTTACGGCGGGTCGTCGCTCGTCGCCACGCTCGCCAGTTTCGGCCTCATCCTGAACGTCCGGATGAGGCGCTTCACCAACTAGCGGCCGCATGACCGCTGGCTGGCCGTTTGTCGTGGGGCTCTCTCGGCCTCACGCGGAGTTACGGGCCACGCACGTGATCACCCCGCTTGTCGATCTGCTCGCCCTCCAGTTGATGCTGCTGTGCACCGCCGCGGTGTGCGCGCCGGCTGGACCGATCCGCAGGATGACGGGCGGGGTCGGTGCACGCGCGCGGCGCCGCTGGAGCTACGCGCATGAACAAGGAGATGGTGATCTCCTCGACGCGCCACGAGACACGGGTGGCCATCCTCGAGGACGATCAGGTCGTCGAAGTCTTCATCGAGCGGGAACATTCGCGCGGCGTGGTCGGCAACATCTACAAGGGACGCGTCTCGAAGGTCCTGCCGGGCATGCAGTCGGCCTTCGTCAACCTCGGGCTCGAGCGCGACGCGTTCCTCTACGTCTCGGACGTCATCAGCCCGACTGAAGAATCGCTCGAGGACGACGACGAGCCGGCGGCCGTCGCGGCCGCCGAGGTGGCAGGCGCCGAGGAAGGCGATGCCGTGTCTCCAGACCTCGACACGGAGGCCGCGGTCGCCGTCGAGACGTCCCCTGACGGGCCGGACTCGACCAGACCCACCAGCCGCGATCGCCGCGGCCGCGAGCGAACGCCCCCCACGGCCAAGATCGAAGACCTGCTCAAGGAAGGGCAGGAGGTCGTCGTCCAGGTCGTCAAGGAGCCCCTCGGCACCAAGGGCGCGCGGATCACGTCGCACCTGAGCCTTCCGGGGCGTTTCCTCGTCTACATGCCGACGGTCGATCACATCGGCGTGTCCCGCAAGATCGAATCGCGCGACGAGCGCCGCCGGCTGCGCGGCGTCGTGCAGCGCTTTCGCGAGCAGTCCGGGCTGCCGGGCGGCTGCATCATCCGGACCGCGGCGGCCAACCGCTCCGAGGACGATCTGCTCACCGACCTCACCTACTTCCAGCAGGTCTGGGCCGAGATTCAGCGCCGGCGCGACGGCGAACGCACGCCGGCCGTGCTGTTCCGCGAGGAGAGCCTCGTCACGAAGCTGCTGCGCGACCTGCTCAACGACCAGTTCTCGGCCATCCGGATCGACGATGCCGAGGAGTACCGGCGGGTGGTGGCGTTCGTGCAGCGCATCATGCCCGGCATGGTCGGGCGCGTGAAGCACTACAGCAAGGACTACCCGATCTTCGACGAGTACGGCGTGCAGAGCGAGATCGACAAGGCGCTCCGCAGCAAGGTCTGGCTCAAGTCGGGCGGCTACATCGTCATCAACCAGACCGAGGCGCTCGTCGCGATCGACGTGAACACCGGCAGGTACGTGGGCAAGAAGTCCGCGGGCCGGCTCGAGGACACGATCGTCAAGACCAACCTCGAAGCCGTTCGCGAGATCGTGCGCCAGATCCGGCTCCGCGATCTCGGCGGCATCATCGTGCTCGACTTCATCGACATGGAGGAGAAGAAGAACCGCCAGAAGGTCGCGCAGGCGGTCGAGCAGGAGCTCCGCAAGGATCGGGCGCCGTCGAAGTCGGTGCAGGTCTCGGATTTCGGGCTCATCATCATCACGCGCAAGCGGGTGAAGAGCAGCCTCGAGCGGATGCTCACCGAGCCGTGTCCGTACTGCTCCGGGACCGGGACGATCAAGGCGAGCGCCACGATCTGCTACGACATCCTGACCGAGATCAAGAAGGTCCGCCACGAGCTCGACGGCTACAGCCTGGTCCTCCGCGTGAATCCGGAGATCGCCCGCGCCTTCAAGGACGAGAGCCGCAGCGTCTTTCACGAGCTGGAAGAAGCGGTCGGCCGCCGCGTCACGGTCCGCGCCGACGAGCAGTTGCACCACGAGCAGTTCGATCTGATGGCCATCTAACCGCCGTGCCGCCGGCGGCCGGCGCGGCCTTATACTGCGGTGGTGGGGAGGCCAGCATGTCGGTCGGACATCTGATCAGGTGGGCGGTCGTCGCGGCAGTGGGTGCGAGCCTGGGGGCCACGTCCTTGGGCGCGCAGTCGGGCACGGTCGGGTCGGTGAGGCTTCCCCGTGCGGTTCTGGCCGATGGCCAGCCGTTGCCGGCCGGCACTTACACGTTGCGCCTTGCGAACGATCCGATCGAGCCGGTGGTCGGGCAGTCGCAGGAGAGCACGCGCTGGGTGGAGTTCGTGCAGAGCGGCGCCGTCAAGGGCCGGGAGCTCGCGAGCGTCGTCCGGCCGGCGGAGCTGAAGGACGTCGCGGAGAGCGCGCCGCCCGCGCCTGGCGCCGCCCGCGTGCAACTGCTCAGAGGCGCCGAGTACCTGCGTGTCTGGGCGAACATCGGCGGGACCCAGTACCTCGTGCACCTCGGCCTCGCGCCGGGCAAGTAGGCGCGTTCACCGTTTCGTAATCACGACGTCGCCGCTGAACGTCTGCGCCACGACGACGGCCGAGCCGTCGCCGACAGTGGCGCGGAGCGCCCCGCGGTTCATCGTCATGGCCTGCAGCGACAGGCCTTCCGGGCGGATCCGGCCGCTGAACGTCGTCGCCTGCAGCTCGAATCCAACCGGCCCGGCCGCCGTGATCCGCACGGATCCCGAGTGGCTGTTGAACTCGTAGCGTCCGCCCGGCTCGAACCGGCCGACGTAGTCCACCGTCCCCGAGAGCGTCTTCAACTGCGCGCTGGCGCACGTTACGTCCTCGGTGCGGATGTCACCGCTCACGACGTCCACCGCGATGCGGTTCGCGCGCACGTGCGAGAGCTGCACGCCGCCGCTGACCGTTCCGGCCGACAGCGCCCGGCTGCTCTCGACGTTGCTCAACACCACGTTGCCCGAGACCGACTTCGCCGTGGAGAGCTGCCGCGCGTTCGCGACGTCGATGTTGCCACTGACGGTCTCGACCGCCAGGTCGCCCGCGACGCCCTTCACGGAGACGTTGCCCGAGACGCTGCGCGCCGTGACGCGCGTGCCGGCCGGCACGGTGACGACGAACGACACGTTGACCTGATAGCGGGCGCGCCCGCGGTCCCGCTCGTGGGGGTACATCACTTCGACGGTCGCCCGCTCGCCTCGATGATCCACGTTGACCTGGACCTGCTGCAGCCCGAGCGCCGCTTCGGCGTCGTCGCGGCCGCGCGAGCGGCGGGTGATGTCGAGCGTCACGTCGCGGCCCGATCCGGCCGTGATGCTGATGTCGCCCGACACGTTCTTCAGCTCGAGCGATCCGGACGTGCCCAGCGCGATCGTGCGCGTGCTGCGATCGACGCGCTCGCTCCGTGCGTCACGTCCCTGTGCGGCGAGCGCGCCGGCGTCCCACGCCGGCGCCAGCCGATCCCGCCACGATCGCGCCGGATCGGGCTGCGCACCGGCCGGCAGCGCGGCGAAGAGGAGGCCCGCGATGGCGACGGCGGGTCCGGCGGCGAACGGAGAAGAGATTCTGTAGGTCATGATTGTTTTCCGAGCTGTTCGGCGGCCTGGGCCGCGCCTTCCTCGTTGCCGGCCCGCATGTCGTTGATCAAGGTCACGGTCGTCTGCAGCAGCGCGATCTTGCGCCGCAGCGCTTCGAAGAGACTGGTGCGCGCCGACTCGCTCTCGGGGTTCTCCTCCAGGGCGGCCTGGCTGTCCGCAATCGCGGTGTCGATCGCTCCCATGTTCGTGCGGACGACCGCGACGACGGCGGGCGCCATGCCGTCGTCGGTCGTGGCCGCCGCCGTCTCCAGTTCGCGGATGGCGCGCTCGTACGAGGCGGTTGCCCGTCCCACTTCGGCGGCGACGCCGTCCACCGTGGTGGCCGTGCCGTCGGCCGACTGATCGGCTGGTGCCACCCGCCCGCGCGCGACGTACACCACCGCCGTGACGAGCAGCAGCGCCGCGGCGAGGCCGAACCACTGCAGCAAGGCCCGCCGGCCCGACGCGAGGACCGGTGCGTCCGGGACGGTTGCGTCGACTTTGAGTCGATCCTCGATCCGGTGCCACGCCGCCGATGCCGGGGCGATCGGACCGAGCGACCTCGCCGTCGAGCGCAGCCGCTCGAGATCCGTCAACAGGCCGCGGCACGCGGGGCACTCGCGAACGTGGGCCCGGACCTCCGCCTGCGCGTCGTCGGCCAGCAGGCCGTCGACGAGGAGGCTGAGGAGCGGTTCGATGTCGCGGCACGTCCGCATCACGCCCTCCGCTCTCCCGGGACGGCCGGCGACGCCAGCAGATCGCGGAGCCGCAGCCGGGCACGGTGCAACTGCGACTTCGACGTCCCTTCCGAGATGTCCAACATGGCGGCGATTTCCCGGTGCTCGAACCCTTCCACGTCGTGCAGCACGAACACGGTGCGGGCGCCGGGCGGCAGCGCGGAGACGGCGCGCTCGAGATCCAGCCGATCGATGACGCCGAGCACCGCGCTCTCGGGGCGGCGCTCGTCCTGGACTTCGTCCGGCAACTCGTCCATCAGCCTGCCCGAACGGTAGCCCCGGCTCCGCAGATGGTCGAGGCAGACGTTGGTCGCGACGCGGAACAGCCAGGTACCGAGCGCCGCGTCGCCTCGGTAGCTGCCGAGCTTGCGGTGTGCCGTCAGAAACGTCTCCTGCAGCAGATCCTCCGCGTGGCTGCGCCCGGTCATCCGGCAGATCAGACCGAACATCCGCGGCGCGTACGCCCGGTACACCTCCTCGAATGCCCCGGGCACCTGCGCGCGACACCGATCGGCGAGCGCACGATCTGCGTAAGTCGAAACGGGCACGTTCTCTGACTTAGACGGCATCCGCCGCCGGCACGTTGCTGGCCGCCGTTGGCCCCATCTTTTGCCCTTTTCCCTCTTTCCTTTGCCCTTTCCAACGGTGTTGCTCGAACTGGCGGATGCGCTGGCCGACGACAGGGACGCCCTCGGCTCTGAGCAGGTCGCGCTTGAACGCCTCGCGTCCGCCGTAGCCGCCGAGCCGGCCGCCGGCGGCGACTACGCGGTGATACGGCAGATCGTCGCGCGGAGCCGCCCGCATCAGGGCGCCCACGGCTCGCGCCGCGCGGGGACGGCCTGCCAGCCGTGCCAGGTCGCCGTACGTCGCGACCCGTCCGGGCGGGATGAGGCTGACGAGTCGCAGAACGCGGGAAGCGAACTGCGACCGTCCGGCGTTCACGGCTGCGGTCTGGTCAGCGCGTCGCTCAGCACCTGCCCGTCGGTGCGGGCGAGCCGTATGCCCGCGAGCCGGGCCAGCGTCGGTGCGATGTCGATCGGGGTCGCGGGGCCGCCGTAGCGTCCGGCCTTCACGCCGGCGCCGTAGAAGGCGACCGGCACGTGTGTGTCGTAGTCGTGCGGTGAGCCGTGGTTGGCTTCGGTGCCGAGCACCCACAAGGGCTTCAGCACGATGACGAGATCGCCTGAGCGGCGCGCCATGTAGCTCTTGCGCATCATCGCGAGCACCGGATCGGTTGTCGGCGTCGCTGACGCAAGGTCCCACGACCAGTACATCGCCTGCACGCCCTTCGTGCCGAGCAGGACCGACTGCACGGCATTGGCGGCCGCCGGCGTCGCTTTGATCCGGTCGAGCACGCCCGGCCGGAAGTAGAAGGACGTGCTGGAGATGGCCTCGACGTATCGGCCCGGCCCGAGCGCGGCGCGCAGCGCGCCGTCGATCGCCCGTCCCGTCGGAAGCAGGCTGGTGATTCGGCCGGCGTCCGTTCCAGCGGCCGCCTGCTCCGGCAACGGCGCAACGCCGTGGTCGGCGGAGAGGGCGAGCACGTAGCGGTCCCGGCCGACGGCGCGATCGAGCAGCGACAGCAGTTGGCCGATCGTCTGGTCGAGCCGCGCGAGCACGTCCTGGACCTCGTGGCTTCGCGGACCGTAGGTGTGACCGACGAGGTCCAGCGCCGAGAATCCCACGGTCAGCACGTCGGTCGCCGCCGGACGCTGTCCCAGCCCGAGATCGGCGACGAGCGAGCTCGCCAGCGCGCCGATGTAGTTGTCGAGCGCCGGCGTGCGCGCCCAGAAGTCCTCGATCGTCTGCGTCGTCCGGGCCGTTCGAATCGGATCGGCGAACAGGTGGGGGAAGGTGTTGTCGGCAGGCTCGCCCGGGGCGGCGTCTTCGAAGCGGTACGAGGCCTCGGGCAGGAACCGTCCCCAGGTCTGGTCGCCGAGCGAGAACGCGGGCCGTGCGCGGACGAAGCGGACGATCTCCGGCGAACGGACGCGCGCGAGCCGCGACGAGGTCGCCCACGATCCGCTGTCTTCCTGCCAGACGATCACCGCGTTCGGGCCGCCGTGCCCGCCCAGGCCGATCGCCGATCGGGCCTTGCCGGCGACCGAGACGACGCGGCCGTGCCGCTGCTCGGCGACCTGTTCGGCCAGCGTCGGCACGAGCAGCCTCGCGCCGCTGTGGTGCTCGTTCCCCGAGCCGATCGGAAAGCGCATCGACTGCGCGGTGGCGTCCTCGGTGCACGTCACGAACGCGCGGGTTTCGACGTCGTACCACTCGTTGTCGATCATCCCGTGTGTCGCCGGCACCGTGCCGGTGCCGATCGACGAGTGGCCGGCGCACGTCTTCGTCCCGCCGTACGGGTACGCGGCGTCGACGAAGTACGCGCCGTTGTTGAAGATCTCGTGCAGGCCCGCCTTCCAGTGCGCGCCGTACATCGAGACGTAGTCGGCCCGCATCTGATCGACGGCGACGACGACGACGAGGCGGGGAGGCGCGGGAACCGCAGGGGTCGCCGCTCCCGGCGCCTGCGCCGATAGCGACGGCCACGAGAGCACAGCAGCCACGAGCGCGGCGCCAGCGGGAAGGAAGAGGCGCATCGGTGATCTCACGAGGGACTCCGAGGGAAGCGAGATTCTATCAGCGTGCGGGCACTCATCGGCGCCGCGCCCCATAGCTCACGGCACCGAGCCACACGGCGTAGAGCGCGGCCGCGGCGCGATACCCGCCCATGCCTTCGCCATCCGGAAGCCAGCCCGGACGATGGGCGACGTTCCAGAGTGCGAACAGCGCACAGCCAACGGCGGCGATCAGGAGACCTTCGGGCGGTTCGCGCTGCAGGAGCAGTCCCGCCAGCCCGACGAGCAGCAGGCCGACCGCGGCGTCCAGGTTGCCCACCGGCGCTGCGGGCGCCGTCATCGCCATGCCGGCCGTCAAGGCGCCGAGGGCGCTCAACAGCACGGCCACCCACCGCGACAGGCGCAGCTCGCCGATCAAACGTTCCGGCGACGCCGCGTCCTCACGGAACACCCGCCATGCCAGGGCGGCCACGGCCGCTGCCGACAGGATTGCGGCCACGAGCACCACCCGCACGGTGTCGTTCAACGATTCCCACTATACTTGGCCCGCCATTTCGGCGCGATCCGCGGCTTCGTCGGGGATGGACCGGACTGGACTGACCCATGGCCCGCCTGCAGCCCGTCCTCGGACTCCTCCTCATCGGGCTCGTCGCGTACGCCTGGTCGTCGAATCGGCGGGCGATTCGGTTGCGCGCGATTGCGTGGGGCATGGGGCTGCAGTTCCTGTTCGCGCTGATCGTGCTCCGGACGTCGGCCGGCCAGGCGGTGCTCGAAGTGATCGGCGACCGGATCCGCCGGCTGCTCGGCTACTCGATGGTCGGTTCGTCGTTCGTCTTCGGCCCGATCGGCGACCAGCCGGTCTGGCAGCGGCTGATGACGGCGGCGCTCGGACCGGACGGCGCGCAGTACGGGACGATCTTCGCGTTCCAGATCGCGCCCGCGATCATCTTCGTCGCCGCACTCTTCGCGGTGCTCTATCACCTCGGCCTCATGCAGATCGTCGTCGGGCTGTTCGCCGTCGTGATGCATCGGCTGCTCGGCACGAGCGGCGCCGAGTCGGTCAACGTCGCCGCCAGCCTCTTCATGGGCCAGTCGGAAGCGCCGCTGACGATTCGGCCCTACCTCGCGCGTGCGACCGTGTCCGAGCTGATGACCATCATGACGTCCGGCATGGCGCACATCTCCGGTGCGCTGATGGTCGCCTACATCGCGTTCGGCATGGAACCGCGGCATCTGCTGACCGCCGTGATCATGACGGCGCCAGGCACGATCGTGTTGGCGAAGATGTTCGTGCCAGAGACCGGCAGGCCGGACACGCTCGGCACCGTGCGGCTGGGGCGGATCTCGAACGACGTGAACGTGATCGACGCGGCCGGGCGCGGCAGCTCCGAAGGGTTGTGGCTCGCGCTGAACGTCGTGGCCATGCTGATCTCGTTCGTGGCGCTCGTCGCGCTCGCGAACGCGCTGCTCGGATGGGCGGGCGGTTTCGTCGGCCGGCCGGACTTCAGCCTGCAGCTCGTGTTCGGTTGGCTGCTCGCGCCCGTGGCCTGGTGTCTGGGGGTGCCGTGGCGCGATGCGCCCGTCATCGGCAACCTGCTCGGCACCCGCATGGTGCTCAACGAGTTCATCGCCTACGCGCAGCTCGGCCCGTTGAAGGCGTCGCTCGATCCGCGGTCGTTCACGGTGGCGACCTTCGCCCTCTGCGGGTTCGCGAACATCGGATCCATCGGGATTCAGATCGGCGGCATCGGATCGCTGATCCCGGATCGCCGGCAGGAGCTGGCCCTGCTCGGCGTGCGCGCGATGATTGCCGGGACGCTCGCGAACTTCGCATCGGCCTGCATCGCCGCGATACTGTTGTAGCGGGGACATGGCCACGTACTTCGATCGCGTCGAGGCGGCCGCGGCCTGGCTCCGCGGGCGGCTCGGCGAGCCGCCATCGGTCGCCGTCGTGCTCGGGTCGGGGCTGTCCTCGTTCGCCGAGAACGTCCGCGGCGGCACCCGCATCCCGTACGAGCGGATTCCGGGCTGGCCCGTCTCGCGCGTCGTGGGACATCCGGGGTTCGCCGTCGCCGGCACCGTCGCGGGCCGGCGCGTGCTGGCGCTCGCCGGCCGCGTGCACGCGTACGAGGGGCTCGACATGCCGGCCGTGACGTTCGCGGTCCGCGCGCTCGGCCGTCTCGGCGTGACGACGCTCATCCTGACGAACGCGGCCGGCGGCATCAACCCGCGCTTCAGCCGCGGCGCTCTGATGCTCGTCGAGGACCACGTCAATTTCACCGGTGCCAACCCATTGATCGGTCCGAACGACGAACGGTTCGGCCGGCGGTTTCCCGACATGTCGCAGGTGTACTCGGTGCGCTTGCGTCGCATCGCTCAGGACACGGCACAGGCGATGGGCTTGGCGCTCGAGCACGGCACCTACATCGGCGTCACGGGGCCGAGCTACGAGACGCCTGCCGAGATCAAGGCGTTCCGCACGCTCGGCGCCGACGCCGTCGGGATGTCGACGGTGGCCGAAGCGCTCGCGGCGCGCCACATGGGCATCGAGGTGCTGGCCATCTCCTGCATCTCGAACATGGCGGCAGGCATGACCGTCCATCCCGTCACCGAGGAGGAAGTGCTCGAGACGACGAGCCGCGTCCGCGCCGAGTTCGTCGCCTTGCTCGAAGGCATCATCGGCCGGATTTGAGAAGGCCCCGCGGTTTCCTTATCATCGGTCGATGCTCCCGACGATCGAGTGGCAGCGTGACGCCGTCGTGATGGTCGATCAGCGCAAGCTGCCCGGCGAGGAACGTTACGTACACTGCCGGACGCCCGCCGAGGTCGCCCGCGCGATCAAGACGATGGTCATCCGCGGCGCGCCGGCCATCGGCGTCGCCGCCGCGATGGGCCTCGCGCTCGGCGTGCGCAAGAGCCGGGCGCAGGGCACGCGGCAGTTGGCCGTCGAGTTCAACAAGCAGTGCGAGCTGATGGCCCGGACCCGTCCGACCGCCGTCAACCTGTTCTGGGCGATCGACCGCATGAAGGCGGCATTCGCCGAGGGGGCGCAGGCCGGCCAGTCGGTCGAGGAGCTTGCGTCCCGCCTGGAGCGGGAGGCGCTCGCCATCCACGACGAAGACGTCCAGAGCTGCCGCGACATGGGGCGATTCGGCGCCGACATCGTGCCGCCGACCGGCCGCGTGCTGACTCACTGCAATGCCGGCGCGCTCGCGACGGCAGGCTACGGCACCGCGCTCGGCGTCATCCGCGCCGCTGCCGAGCGAGGCAGGATCACGCAGGTGTATGCCGACGAGACCCGGCCCTTCCTGCAAGGCGCGCGGCTGACCGCCTGGGAACTGGTGCGCGACGGTGTGCCGACGACCGTCATCGCCGAGAGCATGGCCGGGCCCCTGATGCGACGCGGCCAGGTCGACGTCGTCGTCGTCGGTGCAGACCGCATCGCGGCGAACGGCGATGCCGCCAACAAGATCGGCACCTATACGGTCGCGCTCCTGGCCAGGGCGCACGACGTGCCGTTCTACGTCGCCGCCCCGCTGTCCACCATCGATCTGGGGACACCGAGCGGCGATCGCATTCCCATCGAAGAACGGCCCGCGCGCGAGATGACGCACGCGGGCCCGGCTAGGGTCGTGCCCGAGGGCGCGTCGGTGTGGAACCCGGCATTCGACGTGACGCCGGCTCACCTCATCGCCGGCATCATCACCGAGAAAGGCATTGCGCGGCCGCCGTTCGCCGAGAGCCTGCCGGCGCTCTTCGCCGGGACGCGACGCGAGGTCGGGGACGCCGTGTGACGGCGGTGCTCGGCATCGAGACGTCGTGCGACGAGACGGCGGCCGCGATCGTCGAGTCCACGGGAGATGCCGACCGGCCGTGGCGGATCCGATCGAACGTGATCGCGTCGCAGGCCGACATCCACCGCGAGTGGGGAGGCGTCGTGCCGGAGATCGCCTCCCGTCAGCACGTCCGTGATATCTGCGGCGTCGTGGAGCGGGCGCTCGAGCAGGGGGAACGCTCGCTCGCCGACATCGACGCGATCGCCGTGACGCAAGGGCCGGGTCTCGTCGGCGCCCTGCTCGTCGGCGTCTCGTTCGCGAAAGCGATGGCGGCCGCGCTCGGGAAGCCAGTCGTGCCGGTGCACCATCTGGCCGGGCACATCGAGTCGCTGTTTCTCGACCACGGGCCGCTGCCCTTGCCGGCACTGGTGCTCGTCGTCTCGGGTGGGCACACGAGCCTCTATCTCGTGCCGGAGCCTGGCCGCTACCGGCTGATCGGACGGACGAGAGACGACGCGGCCGGAGAGGCCTACGACAAGGTCGCCAAGCTGCTCGGCCTCGGCTATCCAGGTGGCCCCGTGATCGATCGGCTGGCGCGCGACGGCAATCCCTCTGCCGTCGACCTGCCGCGGCCTCGCTTCACGCACGCGGATCGCAATGCGGCGCCGCCGGATCTCGTGACGGCCGACGCTGGAGCGCCGCGCACGCTTCCGGAGTTCAGCTTCTCGGGGTTGAAGACGGCGGTTCTCCGGCACCTGCAGCTCCGCGGCGTGGCCGCTGGAGTACCCGGATCCGACGCCGACGCCGGCTCCGCGCTGTCGCAACAGGACGTGGCCGACATCGCGGCCAGCTTCCAGCGCGTCGTCGTCGCCACGTTGCTCGATCGCACGTTCGAGGCCGCCCGCGAATGCGGCGCGCGGAGCGTGGGCATTTCTGGTGGCGTGTCGGCCAACAGCCAGCTCCGGCGCGACGCGCAGGCAAGAGGAGAGCGGGAAGGCGTCCCCGTCTTCGTGCCGAGGCTCTCGCTCTCCACCGACAACGCGGCGATGATCGCCGCCGCAGGGTTGAGAAAGCTCGAGCTGGGCGCGCCCGCGCCCGCGGACTTCAACGCCGCCGCATCGCTGCCGATCTTCTGACTCGATCGCGTGGCCACCGACCGCGACCGCTCCGACGAACGACCGCCGCGCGATCGCCGCTATCCCGATCGTCCGATCGCCTGCGTGGGCGCGGTGATCCTCGCCGGCGACGGCGTCGTGCTCGTCAGGCGAGGCCATCCTCCACTCGTGGGACGCTGGACGCTGCCGGGGGGCGCTCTCGATCTGGGCGAATCGCTGCGCGACGGCGTCCGGCGGGAAGCACGCGAGGAGACTGGTCTCACGGTCGACGTCGGTCCGCTCGTCGACGTCGTCGATCACGTGTCGACGGACGAGGACGGGCGCCTCGAGTACCACTACGTGATCGTGGACTACCTGTGCCGGGTCCTCGACGGCGTCCTCACGCCGGGCGACGATGTGGACGATGCGAGGCTGGTGGAGACGACGAAGCTCGACGCCTATGCCTTGAGCCGGGCGGCGACTGCAGTAATCCGCCGGGCGGTCGAGATGTACACTGCAGGGGGGCATTTCAAATGATCGGACGTCGGACAGCGGCGGCAGCCACCAGGCGGCGTGTGCGAGGGATCTCGGCGGCGCTCGTGCTCGGGGCTTTGTCTGTCGCACCGCTTCGGGCGGATCTGCAGTACACGCTGAAGACGGAGGCACACGCCTCGACGGTGAAGCCGGCCGCCGCTCCCAACCCGCTCTTCACGATGCTGAGCAGCCTCGTGCTCGGGATGATTGCGCCGCCGGGGGGCACCGAGATGACCGTGACCGTGGGGGACCGGGGTACACGCGTCGACTATCCCCGTGCCTTCGCCATCGTGCCGGCCGGCGGTGCCGTCATCGTCCGGCCCGACGGCAGCACGATCGTCGTCAACCCGCCGGCGCGGACGTTCTGGAAAGCGCCGAAGCTCGACGGCACGGCTGGCGGCATCACGCCCGATGTCAGGGTGCAACGCACGGGCACGTTCGCCACGATCGCTGGCGTCCGCGCCGAGCACGCCGACGTCGAGATCCGGATGCCGCTTCCCGCGGGGGGCGCCGCTCTCCCGGGGCTGCCCGCGGAGCTGACCATGGCAGGGGACGCGTGGTTCTCCGACGCGCACAAGCGGTACGCGCGACCTTCGGGTGCGCTGAGCGCCCTCGCCGGCTCGCTCGGGATCGACGGGGTGGCGAACGCCGGCTTCCTGATGCGCTCCGTGCTGCGCAGCGAGCTGTTCGGGCCACAGGAACTGGAGTCCGTCGTCACGGCCATTCGCGAGGTGGACGTGCCGGCCGATACCTTCGAGGTGCCGGCCGGCTTCACGGAAGTGCCGCCGCCGGCCTTCGGCGTCGGCGGCATGCTGCCGGGCGCCGCGCGGTAGGACCTCGGCCGCGACACCGGCCCGCAGCATCGCAGAACATTCGAGCCTCGACCTGTCGTCTAACGGTGAGGCCGCCCAGGTCCCGATCAGCGCCTTCTGTGCCGACCCCCACCGCGACGTCCTCCGTCACCCTCGCGCACGTGAGCGTGTCCTACGGGCGTACTGCCGCCCTGCGCGACGTCAGCGTTGACCTGCCACCGGGCGCAGTCGGCCTGCTCGGGCCCAATGGTGCAGGCAAGAGCACGCTGCTGAAGGCGCTGCTGGGGTTCGTCGTCCCTACGTCGGGGCGGCTGCAGGTGCTCGGCGTGGACGTCGCCGAGCGGCCGCTCGAGATTCGCGCGCGAATCGGCTACATGCCGGAGAGCGATGCGCACATCCCCGGCATGACTGCGGTGGGCTTCGTCGCCTACTGCGGCGAATTGGCCGGCCTGCCGCGGGGCGACGCCGTCCAGCGCGCGCACGAGGTCCTCTACTACGTCGGCTTGGGCGAGGCGCGCTACCGCAACGTGGAGACGTACTCGACCGGGATGAAGCAGCGAATCAAGCTCGCGCAGGCGTTGGTCCACGATCCCGACCTGTTGTTCCTCGACGAGCCGACCAACGGCATGGACCCGAAAGGCCGCGACGAGATGCTCGACCTCGTCCGGGATCTCGCTCGCAACAAGGGCGTGAGCCTGCTCCTGTCGTCACATCTGCTGCCCGACGTCGAGTACGCGTGTGACTACGTCGCGGTGCTCGACAAGGGCAGGCTCGCGGCGGCCGGGTCGATCGCCACGCTCAAGGGACCGCCGGGCCGCGTGTACGAACTGCGGATCAAAGGCGATCCTGCCGCGTTCGCGGCGCGCCTCCAGCAATCCGGCCTCGAGTGCCACGACGCCGACGACGACACGATGCGCGTGTTCGTGCCGGGCGAGTCCGGCCTCTCGGGTGACGATCAGCGGCGGCTGTGCGCGCTCGCTCGGCAGGCTGGCGTGCAGGTGCGCCATCTGCGGCCCAGCGTCCCGACGCTCGAGGACGTGTTCGCCCGCGCGCTTGGAGAGCGATGACGCCGGTTCACGATCAGAGCTATCGGCGATACGGCGGGACGCGCCTGCCGCTCGGGCGCGCGTGGACGGTCATCGCCCGGACTGGGATGCGTGCCGTGCTCTCGCGCCGGGTGTTCATCGGCCTGCTCGCGCTCGCCTGGCTGCCGTTTCTCGTGCGCACGATCCAGATCTACGCGGTCGTGACCTATCCGCAGGCGGCCCAGGTGCTGCCGGTCGATCGGCGGCTCTTCCAGCGCTTCATCGAGGGCCAGGACGTCTTCGTGTTCTTCATCACGGTGTTCGTGGGTGCGGGGCTGATCG
This sequence comes from Acidobacteriota bacterium, assembly GCA_020853395.1. Lineage (NCBI taxonomy): Bacteria > Pseudomonadati > Acidobacteriota > Acidobacteriota bacterium. Next base: position 450,375 of record JADYYY010000010.1, on the reverse strand, counting down.
CGCGCGACAAACAAGCCAATGCCTTGCAGGTCTACCTCGCCAGGCCGCTCCTGCGCGCCGAGTACGTCGCGGGCAAGCTCGCGATCGTCGTGTCGTACCTCGTCGCGACGACGATGATACCCGCCGTGATGCTGGTGCTCATGCAGGCGGTGCTCTCGGGCAACCTCGAGTTCGTGCGCGCGAACCCCGGGTTGCTGCCGGCTGTCGTGGTGGCGACGTCCGTGCAGGTGCTGGTGTGGTCGGTGACGATTCTGGCGCTGTCGTCGGCCTCTCGCAGCACGCGCTTCGTCGCGATGGCCTACGCGGGCGTCGTGTTCCTTTCGCAGGCGTTGTACGTGCTGCTGCGGGCGATTACCGGGTCCACGCGCGTCGCGTGGGTCTCGCTGCCGCGGAACTTCGACGTCATCAACGACGCGATCTTCCGCCAGCCGGCCCGCTACGACACGCCGGTGCTCGTCTCGGTCATCGTGCTGGCCGGCCTCGTCGTGCTGTCGCTGTCGGTGCTCGATCGTCAGGTGCGCGGCGTCGAGGTCGTGTCGTGAGTGCGCCCGTCCTCGTCGCCGAGCACGTCTCGAAATGGTACGGTCAGGTGATCGGGCTCAACGACGTCACGGTGACGGTGCCGCCCGGCATCACCGGCCTGCTCGGGCCGAATGGCGCGGGCAAGAGCACGCTCATGAAGCTCATGACCGGCCAACTGCGCCCCAGCCAGGGGCGGCTGTCGGTGCTGGGCGAGCCGGCCTGGGGCAATCCGGCGATGTTCCTCCGCGTGGGGTTCTGCCCGGAGCAGGATCGGTTCTATGAGCGCATGACGGGCCGGCAGTGGGTCAGCGCGCTGCTGCGCCTTCACGGGACGGGCGAGCGAACGGCACGCGACGCCGCGGAGCGCGCGCTCGGCGCGGTCGACCTGCTCGATGTCGCCGACAAGCGGATCGGTGCCTACAGCAAGGGCATGCGGCAGCGGGTGAAGCTCGCGCAGGCGCTTGCACATGATCCCGACCTGCTGATTCTCGACGAGCCGCTGTCGGGCATGGACCCGCTCGGCCGGCGGCGCACGATCAGGCAGATTCGCGACTGGGCGCGCCAGGGAAAGAGCGTGATCGTCTCGAGCCACATCCTGCACGAGATCGAGTCGATGACGACGAACATCCTGCTCGTCAACAACGGGCGGATCCTCGCCGAAGGCAACGTGCACCAGATCCGTGAACTGATCGACGCGCACCCGCACACGGTCTACGTGCGCGCGGACGACCCGCGGAGGCTCGCGCGGGAGTTCCTCGCGCACGCCGACGTGATCAGCCTGCGTTTCGAGCCGGGCGCCGTCGTGGTCGAGACCGGGACGCCCGATGCGTTCTACGACCGGCTGACCGCGCTCGTCGCCAGCGGGGAGTGCGGCGCGGTCGACGCCGTGACGTCGCCCGACGACAACCTCCAGGCCGTCTTCAAGTACCTGGTGAAGAGCTGAGGGCGCGGTGAGCCGACCTTCTTCCTCCACGCCGGGCCTGTTGACGTCGTCGCTGCGCGTCTTCGATCTGACGATCGGCGAGATGCTGTGGTCGCGCCGGACGATCTTCATGGCGCTCGTCGTCGGACTGCCCGTGATCGTGGCGGCCGCGGTGCGGCTGCTCGTCGAGGCGGGCGGCTCGCTCCCGCGGCTCAACCGTGTGGTTGTCGACGGCCCGACGATCTTCGGGCTGATCGTCTGGGCGTTCTTCGTGCGGTTCGGCGTGCCGGTGCTGGCGGTCTTCTACGGCACGTCGCTCATTGCCGACGAGGTCGAGGAGAAGACCCTCACCTATCTGTTCATCCGGCCGATCCGGCGTGAGGCGGTCCTTCTCGGCAAGTATCTGGCGTATCTCGTTTGCACCATCGCGGTCGTGCTGCCCGCGGTCGTGCTCGTCTGGCTGCTCGTCGTCCCGCTTGGCGGATCGCTCGGCGGCGGCATCGTGGACGTCCTCGAGGACCTCGGGATCCTCGCCGCGGGCCTGGCCGTGTACGGCGCGCTGTTCGCGCTCGTCGGCGCCACGGTGAAGCGGCCGCTCGTCGTCGGCCTCGTGTTCGTCTTCGGCTGGGAGTCGATCGCGCTCGCCTTGCCGGGCGCCTTCGGCCGGTTCACGGTGGCCCACTACCTTCAAGGGCTGGTGCCCCATGCGATGCCTTCCGACTCGCTGGTGTCGCTGCTGCAGGTTGTCGTGGCGCGCCCGCCATCGCTGACCGAATGCCTCGTCTGGCTGGCCACGATCGCCGTCGTGTGCTTGTGGCTCGCGGCGCGGACGGTCGCCCGCCGTGAGTACGTGCTCGAGCAGTGAGGGGCCAGCCGGCGCCGAACCTGGGCCCCGCGCGTCCGTATAATTGAAAGAGGATCTCTCCTATGACACCGCGGACCCGGTATTTCCTGCTCGGTTCAGGGCTCGTTGTGGCGATTGGGCTCGGAACCGGGTTGGTCGCCTACTACGGTGAGCCGGGCAGCCGGGCCGTCCCCTCCAGTGACTTCGCGTACATCCCTGCCGGCGTTACCGCGGTCGGCTACGCCGATTTGCGCCACATCGTGCACTCGGAGTTCCACCAGCGTCTTCGCGCGATGATGCCGTCCGGCCACGAGAAGGCGCGGCTGCTCGAAGACACGGGCATCGATCTGGAGCGCGACATCGACTCGATCGTCGCCGGGCTCGATCCTGCGAGCGCCGGAGGCGGGCCGGTCGTGCTGGTTCGCGGCCGGTTCAACGAAGACCACATCGAATCGGTGGCCGCCCAGCACGGCGCCACCGTCGAACAGTTCCGGGGCAAGCGGCTCCTGACCTCGCTGCATCCGGCCGGGACGGCCGGGCCGGCGGGTGACGAGCCCGCGGTGGCGTTTCTCGAACCCGGGCTCGTGGGGCTCGGCCAGCTCACCGCGCTCAAACGCGCCATCGAGGGCGCCGAGCGCCACGAATCCATCGCCGCCAACACAGCAGTCATGAGCGTCGTGCAGGACGTCGCCGACGACGGCGATGCGTGGCTCGTCGGACGGCTGGATGCGATGCCCGCGCGCGCCGGCCTGCCCGGCGCCATGCGCGCTCAGCTCGACGGCGTGCAGTGGTTCTCGCTGACCGCGGCGATCGACCAGGCGATGAACTGCCGGCTGCGCGCCGAGACTCGCGACGCGGAAGCGGGCGAGTCGTTGCGGAGCGTCGTCAACGGCGCGCTGGCGATCGCCCGCGTCATGGCCGGAAGCGATCAGCGGCTCGACAGTGTGCTGCAGTCGGTTCAGGCCCGCGGCACGGGTTCGAATCTCGACGTGTCCTTTACCGTGCCGCCCGAAGCGCTGGACGCGCTGCGGAGCGGCGTCGCGGCGGCGCAGCCGAATCTCGGCGGCCGGCGCTGACACGCCGGCTGGCTCGGCGGCCGATCGGACTTCCGGCCGAAGTACAATCCTCGGATGGAGGAGATCATCCGGCGGCTGCTGTCGGAGCTCGGCGAGGACCCGTCGCGTGAAGGGCTCGTCGAAACCCCACGGCGCGTCGCGCAGTCCTTGCGCTTCCTGACGAGCGGATACACGGCCGACCTCGACAGCATCATCAACAACGCGCTGTTCACCGTCGAGTACAACGAGATGGTGATCGTGCGCGACATCGACTTCTACAGCCTCTGCGAGCATCACCTGCTGCCGTTCTTCGGCAAGTGTCACATCGCCTACATTCCGGACGGCAAGGTGATGGGCCTGAGCAAGATGCCGCGTCTGGTCGACGTCTTCGCCCGCCGGCTCCAGGTCCAGGAGCGGCTCACCTTGCAGATCGCCGAGACGATCCGGGCGCGTGTCCGGCCGCTCGGCGTCGCGGTCGTCATGGAAGCGACGCACCTCTGCATGGCGATGCGCGGCGTCGAGAAGCAGAACGCGGTGACGACGACGAGCGCGATGCTGGGCGTGTTCCATGCCGACGCCCGGACGCGCCACGAGTTCCTGGAGCTCATCCATCGCCGGCAGGCGCCGTCCTACGAGCGGCGGCTGACCGAAGCCAGCGTCGTCGACGGCGACGAGTGAGCGGTGGCCGCGCGCTGGCGCGGTCGTCGCGAGAATCGCTTCGCTATACTCGATGAGCATGCGGGTCGTGTGGACGGCAGTGATGGTCGCGAGCGTCGTCGCCGGGCTGCCGGCTCAGGGCAGCGTCCGGACGAGCACCGCGGCGACGTGCGCCGCTGAGCTCGGCACCGGCGTCAAGACGACGCGCACGTTCTGCGACGTGCTGATCGGCGCGGCGCCGGCCGACAGCATCGCGATCACGATTCCGCGGCACTCGGGCGCCGCCACGCTGCTGTTCGAGCTGCACAATCGCTTCACGGTGCCGGCGATCATCGTGCCCGGCGCGCTGACGTTCGCGCGCCACGAAGCGATGGTGGCCATCGTACAGCCGACCGGCGACGTGCTGTCGCGCGCGGCGGTCATCGGGGAGTTCCGCACGCCGGCCGATCTGTTCGATCAGATCGGCGGCGGCACGCGCCCCGGCGGCGTGATTGCGGTCGCCCCGGGGCCGAGCGAGTCCATCCGGATCACGATTCCCGCCGGCGTGACGACGGTCGGCATCGTCGGCGTGCGTCTCAGAGTGATGACGCGGGCCAGCGGGGAAACCTACGACACGCCGGGCCGGCCCGTGGCGATCGTCAGCAACGTCCGCGTGCAGTACCGGCCGTAGCGGCCGGGCCGGATCCCGCTCGCCGGTCAGTGGACCGTGCGGGTCTTGTTCTTCATGTAGTCCTGCAGCACGTACTGGCCGAGCGTGTACGGCGTCGTGAAGTACGCCTTGCCGCGGCAGACGCGCGCGACGCGGCGGACGAACGCCACGAGATCGTAGTCGCGGGCCAGCATGAAGGTGTTGATCATGATGCCCGAGCGCCGGCACGCGGCGACTTCCGCGAACGTCTCCCGCAGCACGAACGGGTCGAGGCCGAACGCGTTGCGGTAGATCCGCCCGTCGGGCCGGGTCACCGCCGAAGGTTTGCCGTCCGTGATCATGATGATCTGCCGCATGTCCTTGCGCTGCCGATCGAGCACGCGGCGGGCGAGCCGCAGCCCCTCGCGGGTGTTCGTGTAGTACGGACCGACGCGCACGCGGCCGAGCTGGCTGAGCGGTACCTCTTCGGCCGAGTCGTGGAAGAGCACGACGTTCAGCGCGTCGCCCGGGTACTGGTGCCGAATCAGGTTGGACAGCGCCAGCGCCACGCGCTTGGCCGGCGTGAAGCGATCTTCGCCGTACAGCACCATGCTGTGGCTGCAGTCGAGGAGGATCACCGTCGCGCAGGAGCTCTGGTAGTCGCCCTGGGTCACCATCAGGTCGCCGTAGTCCACGTCGAGGCCGCTGGGCGATCCGGGCTGATAGCCCGTGCGCCGGATGGCGTTGAGCACGGTCGCCGAGGCGTCGAGGTTCATCGTGTCGCCGAACGCGTACTCGCGCGGCGGGCCGCCGGCCTCCACGCCCGTGGCCAGTTCGCGCGTGTCGTGGCGTCCGACGCTGCTCCGGCCCATCGAACCGAGCAGGTCGCGGAGGGCTTTGTAGCCCAGGAAGTCGATGGCTTTGTCGGTCACCTCGAAGCGCGTCTGTCCATCGGCACCGCCGCCGCTTCCTTCGAGCCGCTGCGGAGGCGGCTGGCCCGTGACGCTGACGTAGCCTTCGCTCGTGAGCCGCTCCATGATGCGCTGGATGAGCTCCTCGATCTGATCGCGTCCGCCGAACTCGCCTGGCCGGCTCGCCTGTTCGCCGGTCAGCCGCTGCAGCATCTCCTCGGAGAGCGCGCCGCCGTTGAGCAGCGCGTCGAGGATCGCGTCGTGCAGCGCCTGCATGGTCCGGTCGTCGTCGTTCTGCGGATCCCACGGGTTGTTGAACCCGCTCGAGAGGAGCAGATCGGACAACTGCGAGACGAGCGACTCGAAGTCGATCGAGTCGAGCAGGTCCTCGACGAACTTGCTGTAGCGGTACTTCATGGCTAGTTGTAGTACTTCTTGCGGCCCTTGGACGCCGGCTCGTCGTCTTCGGCGAGCAGGTCGTCGATCTGCCGCGCGTCGCCGCGGGCGCGCGCGGGCGACGGCGTGCCGTGCAGGTGACCGTCCTCGCTGCGGCTGATCTTCTTCAGCGCGCACAGCCCTTCGAGCACGAAGTCGGCGACCGCGGCACGCAGCGGCTCGGGATCGCGCGGCCGGCCGCCGAGCGCGGCGGCCACCTCCGCGAGGCCGTCGATGGCGGCGACGGCCGCCAGCAGGTCCGATGCGGACGACACGTCGGACAGGTCCAGCGTGCCGCCGCGATCGAACCACTTGATGACGGGCGACGTGTTGACCGTCGTCGAGCTGCCGTCGAACACGGTGGCGACGGCCTGCCGAATGAGGTCGCGGGCCACCTGTTCGGCGCCCTTGAGCTCTCCCTCGTACTCGAGCTCGAGCTTGCCCGTCAGCGAGGGCATCGCCGCGTAGATGTCGCTGACGCGCGGCACGGCGACCGGCTCGGCGTTCAGCAGGGCGCGCCGTTCGGCGTTCGACACGACGTTCTCGAGCGCCGTGATCGGCAGCCGCTGGCTGACGCCCGATCGCTTGTCCACTTTCTGATCGGCGCGCGCCTGGAAGGCGACCTCCTCGATCACCTCCCGCACGAACGACGGTACCTCCACGGGCAGGGCGCCGGGGCCCTCGATGCCACGATCCACCCACGCTTCCTGTGCGGTGATCTGCTGCGCGTCGTGGCGTGATCGCGGATAGTGCGTCCGGATCTCGGAGCCAATCCGATCCTTGAGCGGCGTGATGATCTTGCCGCGGGCCGTGTAGTCCTCGGGGTTCGCGCTGAACACGAGCAGGACGTCGAGCCGGAGACGCACCGGGTAGCCCTTAATCTGCACGTCGCCTTCCTGCAGGATGTTGAACAGGCCGACCTGGACCTTGCTGGCCAGATCCGGCAGCTCGTTGATCGCGAAGATGCCCCGGTTGGCGCGAGGCAGCAGGCCGTAGTGCATCGTCAGCTCGTCGCCGAGCAGCCGGCCGCTGCGGGCGGCCTTGATCGGATCGACGTCGCCGATCATGTCGGCAATCGTCACGTCCGGCGTCGCGAGCTTCTCGACGTAGCGGTGCTCGCGCGGCAGCCAGCCGATCGGCAGGTCGCGCCCTTCGGTCGAGACGCGGGCGCGGCACTCGGCGCACAGCGGCGCGAGCGGGTCGTCGTGGAGCTCGCAGCCCGGGACGACGGGGATGAGCTCGTCGAGCAGGCCGGTCAGCGCCCGGAGGAGCCGCGTCTTGGCCTGTCCGCGCAGGCCCAGCAGGATGAAGTTGTGCCGCGACAGAATCGCGTTCACGACTTGCGGGATGACGGTGTCGTCATAGCCGACGATGCCGGGAAACAACTGGCGGCCGGCGCGCAACTGTGCGATCAGGTTCGCACGCAGCTCGTCTTTCACCGAACGATGGCGGACCCGGCCAACCGCCACCGCGTCTTGGAGAGCACCCAACGAAGAAGCCAGAGCCATACCTGCATAGTAGCGCGCTCCCTGCGAACAGTGCTGAACTGTACGGGTGATCGATCGGCTGCTCGTCCCACTGCGTCCCATGGCCATCGCCCACCGCGGCGGCTCGCTGCTGCGTCCCGAGAACACGATGCTGGCGTTCGAACACGCGCTGGCGCTCGGCGCCGACGCGCTCGAGTGCGACGTGCGGCTGGCGCGCGACGGCGAGCCGGTGGTCGTGCACGACGACACGCTGGATCGGACGACGGACGCGCGCGGGCCCGTGTCGGCGATGAGCGCGGACGAGCTCGAGCGCGTGGACGCCGGCTGGCGCTTCGCCACCGCGGGCACCACGCCCTTTCGCGGCGCGACGGGCGTGCCGCGGCTGGCCACGTTGCTCGCTCGCGCGACGGCCGTCCCGGTGATCGTCGAGATCAAGGGGGACGATCCGCGCGCCGTCGAACCGGTGATCGACGTCGTCACCGCAGCGGGCGCGGCCGATCGGGTCGTCCTCGCCGGGTTCAGTCACCGCGTGCTCGACGCCGTCCGCCGGCGCGCGCCCGGCATCCCGACGAGCGCATCGATGCAGGAAGTGCAGGCGGCGATCCGCCGCTCGTACTTCCTGCTGCCCCCACGCACCAGCGGCTATCGGCTGTTCCAGGTACCGGTCCGGTTCCGCGGCCGGCAGGTGCTCCGTCGCTCGTTCGTGCGCACGTTCCTGCGCGCCGGTCTGCCCGTTCAGGCGTGGATCGTCGACGATCCCGACGAGATGCGTCGGCTGATCGCGTGGGGCGTGTCGGGGCTGATCAGCGACCGGCCAGATCAGGCGGTCGCAATCGTCAGGGACGAGCGCGCGTAACCGCGTGGGGGCTCCGCGAGGCGTCGCCGGCGATCGCGTTCGCCATTCCGTGCAGCATGTTGGTTGCTGATGCCCCTCATGCGCGTCGGCGATTCGGCGCCCGGAGCAGGTATCTTCCCCATGAGTCGAGGCAGTACAATGAGCGGCGGGGTCAACGACAGGATGCTCGGCATATGAAGAATCTGTCTCCGACGGACGCGGCCGCGCTCGAGGCCATCGAGACGCGGGAATGGCTGGAGTCGCTCGATTACGTCGTCCACGAGGGCGACAAGACCCGCGTCATCCGTCTGCTCGACGCGCTGACGGCTCGGGCCCGATCGTCCGGCGTCCGTCCGCCGTTCAGCGCGACGACGCCGTACGTCAACACGATTGCGCCGAGCGAGCAGGTGCCCGTGCCGGGCGATCGGGTGCTCGAGCGGCGGATCAAGAGCCTCGTTCGTTGGAACGCGCTCGCGATGGTCGTGCGGGCGAACCGCGAGTCGGACGGCATCGGCGGCCACATCTCGACCTACGCCTCGGCGGCGACGCTCTACGAGGTCGGATTCAATCACTTCTTCCGCGGCGGCGACGATGGCCGCGAGCCGGACGTCGTGTTCTTCCAGGGGCACGCCGCGCCCGGCTTCTACGCGCGCGCGTTCGTGGAAGGCCGGATGAGCGAAGACCAGCTCCGGAACTTCCGCCGCGAGCTCAGGCCCGGAGGCGGGCTCTCGTCGTATCCGCACCCCTGGCTGATGCCGGACTTCTGGCAGTACCCGACCGTGTCGATGGGCATCGGGCCGCTCACCTCGATCTACCAGGCCCGGTTCATCCGCTATCTGGAGAACCGCGGGCTCAAGGCGCCCTCCGATCAGAAGGTGTGGGCGTTTCTCGGCGACGGCGAGACCGACGAGCCCGAGACGCTCGGCTCGATCTCGCTCGCCGCGCGGGAGAAGCTCGACAACCTCATCTTCGTCGTCAACTGCAATCTGCAGCGCCTCGACGGCCCGGTGCGGGGCAACCACCAGATCATCCAGGAACTGGAAGCGATGTTCCGTGGGGCAGGGTGGAACGTCATCAAGGTGATCTGGGGGGGCGACTGGGACGAGCTGATCGCGCGCGACACCGAAGGGCTGCTCGTCAAGCGCATGGGCGAGATCGTCGACGGCGAGTACCAGCGGTACGTCGTCGAGGATGGCGCCTACCTCCGGAAGCACTTCTGGGGAGCGGATCCGCGCCTGCTCGAGATGGTGCGCCATCTGTCCGACGACCAATTGAAGAGTCTCCGGCTCGGCGGCCACGACCCGCTGAAGGTGTACAACGCCTATCGCGCGGCGGTGAACCACAAGGGAGGACCGACCGTGATCCTCGCCCGCACGATCAAGGGCTACGGCATGGGCGAGGCCGGCGAGGGGAAGAACATCACCCATCAGCAGAAGAAGATGAACGAGGCCGATCTCCACACGTTCCGGGATCGGTTCGGCATCCCCGTGCCCGACGAACGCGTGGCCGAGGCGCCGTTCTTCCGCCCCGACGAGAACAGCCCCGAGCTGCGCTACATGCGGGAGCGCCGCGCCGCGCTGGGCGGCGCGCTGCCGAAGCGGAGCGTGCGTGCGCCGCGCATCCAGCCGGCGCTCGACGGCGTCTTCGAGGAGTTCGCGAAGGGCACCGAAGGGCGCAAGGCGTCCACGACGATGGTGTTCGTGCGCCTGCTGGCGAAGCTCTTGCGCGACAAGGACATCGGCAAGCTCGTCGTGCCAATCGTCCCGGACGAGGCTCGCACGTTCGGCATGGAGTCGCTCTTCCGCGCCGTCGGCATCTATTCCAGCATCGGCCAGGTCTACGAGCCGGTCGACATGGACACGCTGCTGTACTACAAGGAAGCGAAGGACGGGCAGATCCTCGAGGAGGGCATCACCGAGGCCGGCTCGATCTCGTCGTTCATCGCCGCCGGCACCGCCTACGCGACGCACGGCGTGAACACGATCCCCTTCTTCATCTACTACTCGATGTTCGGGTTCCAGCGCGTCGGCGACTTCATCTGGGCCGCGGCCGACGCGCGGACGCGCGGGTTCCTGGTCGGCGGCACCGCGGGGCGCACGACGCTCGCCGGCGAAGGCCTGCAGCATCAGGACGGCCACTCCCATGTGCTCGCGCTCTCGGTGCCGACGTGCAGGGCGTACGACCCGGCGTACGCCTACGAGCTGGCGGTGATCGTCGAGGACGGCATCAAGCGGATGTACGGGGATGGCGAGGCCATCTTCTACTACCTCACCGTGATGAACGAGCAGTACGAGATGCCGCCGATGCCCGAGGGCGCGCGGGACGGCATCCTCAAGGGGCTCTATCGTCTCAAAGCGTCCGAGACGCCGAAGGCCAAGGCGAAGGCGCAGTTGGTCGGGAGCGGCACGATCCTGAACGAAACCGTCATGGCCCAGCGCATCCTCGAGAAGTACGGCGTCGCCGCCGACGTCTGGAGCGCGACGAGCTACAACCAGCTCTACCGCGACGCGCAGCAGGCCGATCGCTGGAATCTGCGGCATCCTGGGGAGACGCCCCGCGTGCCGTACGTCGCCCAGTGTCTCGCGGGGCAGCCCGGTGTCGTCGTCGCCGCCTCCGATTACCTCAAGAGCCAGCCCGCGATGATCGCGCAGTGGGTGGGGCGTCCGATGGCCGTGCTCGGCACCGACGGCTTCGGCCGCAGCGAAGATCGCGCGTCGCTGCGTGACTTCTTCGAAGTGGATGCCCGCCACATCGCCGCGACCACCTTGTCGCTGCTCGCGCGGGAGAAAGAGATCGACGCCAAGGTGGTCCGGCAGGCGTTCAAGGATCTCGAGATCGACCCCGACAAAGTCGATCCCATGACGATTTGATCGCGGCGCTGGCGTTCATGGAGCGTCGCTCGCGGATCCTCTGTAGGAGACGGCATGCCAGTTGAGTTCAGGCTTCCCGAGCTCGGGGAGAACGTCGAGAAGGGGGACGTCGTCCGCGTGCTCGTCAACGTCGGCGACGTCGTGGCGCAGGATCAGCCCGTGCTCGAGCTCGAAACCGACAAAGCCACCATCGAGGTGCCGTCGAGCGTCGCCGGCCGCGTCACGGAAGTGCGCGTGAAGCCAGGTGACAAGGTGAAAGTGGGGCAGGCAGTGCTCGCGCTCGACGCCGACACGGGAGCGGCCGCTGAGACCGCGCCGCCGGCGCAGGCGGCAAATGCCGCTGCTGTCGACGCGCCGCCGGCGCCCGCACCGGCTCCTGCGCAACCGGCAGCCGCCGCGGCGCCGCCACCTCAGGCCGTGGCGCCGGCCGATGAGGCCGAGCCGGCGCGCCCCGCGGCCCGTGCGTCGGTCGTCGACATCATGTCCGCCCGGCCTGCGGCGCCGGCGGAACGTCCGGAAGGCCCGACGCTCGTGCCTGCGGCGCCGTCGGTGCGCCGTTATGCCCGTGAGCTCGGCGTGGACATCGCCCAGGTGAGCGGCAGCGGGCCAGGAGGTCGCATCGGCCAGCAGGACGTCCGGCAGCACGTGCGCGAGGTCTTCGCCAACGGCGGGCCGGCGCGCGCCGCGGCGCTGCCCGATCTCGGCAAGTGGGGCGAGATCGAGATCGTGCCGATGTCGAACATCCGCCGGAAGACGGCGGAGCACTTGTCGATCGGCTGGCAGGCGCCACACGTCACGCAGCACGACAAGGCCGACATGACGGCGCTCGAGACGTTCCGCAAGCACTTCGGACCACGCGTCGAGAAGGCGGGCGCGAAGCTCACCGTCACGGTCGCCCTCGTGAAGATCGTCGCGGCGGCGCTCGACCGGTTCCCGCAGTTCGCCTCGTCGGTCGACATGGCTCGGCAGAGCATCGTCCTCCGCAAGTACCGTCACGTCGGCGTCGCCGTCGATACGCCGAACGGTTTGCTCGTGCCGGTGATCCGCGACGTCAACCACAAGGGGCTGATCGAGATTGCGGTCGAGCTGACCGATCTGGCGCAGCGGGCCCAACAGAAGAAGCTCGGTCTCGACGAGATGAGCGGCGGCGTGTTCTCCGTCAGCAACCTCGGCGGGCTCGGCGGCACCGCGTTCACGCCGCTCGTGAACCATCCCGAAGTGGCGATCCTCGGCGTCTCGCGCGGCTCGATCGAGCCCGTCTGGCAGGACGGGCAGTTCGTGCCGCGCCAGATGATGCCGCTCTCCCTCTCTTACGATCACCGCGTCATCGATGGCGCGGATGCCGTGCGCTTCCTCCGCTTCATCGTCGAGGCCATCGAGCAGCCGCTGTCGATGCTGCTCTGAGGCCTGCGTCGCTATGTCTTCAGCTCAACTGGTCGTTATCGGCGCCGGGCCCGGCGGCTACGCCGCGGCGTTCTATGCCGCGGACATGGGCATGCAGGTGGCGCTCGTCGACACCGAGCCGAATCCGGGCGGCGTCTGCCTCTACCGCGGGTGCATCCCCTCGAAGGCGCTCCTGCACGTCGCCAAGCTCATCGGCGAGGCGAAGCATGCCGCGGCGTGGGGCGTGTCGTTCGGCGCCCCCGCGGTCGACCTCGCCAAGCTTCGCGGGTTCAAGGATCAGGTCGTCCAGAAGATGACGGGCGGGCTGGCGCAGGTCAGTAAGATGCGCAAGATCGCCTACGTCCAGGGCCGTGCCGCGTTCAAGGACGCCCGCACGCTCGACATCGCGCTCGCGAGCGGCGGCAGCGAGACGTTGACGTTCGAGCAGGCGATCGTCGCCACCGGATCGCGTCCGGCCGCCGTGCCGGCGCTGTCGATCGACAGCCCGCGGGTGATGGACTCGACCGGCGCGCTCGATCTGCCCGAGGTTCCCGGCAGCCTTCTCGTCGTCGGTGGCGGCTACATCGGTCTCGAGCTCGGGTCCGTGTACGCCGCGCTCGGCACGAAGGTGACGGTCGTCGAGATGACGGCCGGGCTCCTGCCGGGCGCGGATCGCGATCTCGTGGCCGTCCTTCAGCGCCGGCTCGAGCAGACGCTGCACAAGATCCTGCTCAACGCGCGCGTCGTCGAGATGAAGGACACCGGCAGCGCCGTGCGCGTCACGATCGACGGCGACGGGCTGGACGCGGCCGACAGGGAGCAGACGTTCGACCGCGTGCTCGTGTCCGTCGGCCGGAAGCCCAACTCGGCCGTGCCCGGGCTGGAGAAGACCGCCGTCCAGGTTGGCGATCGCGGGTTCATCACCGTGGACGCGTCCATGCGCACGCACGAGCCGAACATCTTCGCGATCGGCGATGTCGTCGGCGAGCCGATGCTCGCGCACAAGGCGTCGCACGAGGCGCGGGTCGCCGTCGAGTCGGCGCTCGGGCACAAGGCCGTCTTCGAGCCGCAGGCGATTCCGGCCGTCGTCTTCACGGACCCCGAACTCGCCTGGTGCGGCCTCACGGAGACGGAAGCGAAGAAGCAGGGCCGCCAGGTCGAGGTCGCGAAGTTTCCGTGGGCGGCGCTCGGCCGCGCGGTCGCGATCGACCGGCCGGATGGTCTGACGAAGCTCGTCATCGATCCCACGTCCGAACGGGTGCTCGGCGTCGGCCTGGTCGGATCGGGAGCCGGCGAGCTCATCGCCGAAGGCGCGCTCGCGGTCGAGATGGCCGCGCTCGCGACGGACCTGAAGCTCACGATCCATCCGCATCCGACCCTCTCCGAGACGCTGATGGAGTCCGCCGAGGTGTTCTTCGGCCACTCCACCCACGTGTACCGCCCGAAGCGGCCGCGGCCGTAGACCGCGCGGCGGGCGCGGCCGAGCGAGCGGGGTGCTGGCGCTCATCGCTGGCGCTCATCGACGTGAGGTGACCTATGCGCCGCGTAATCAGTCGTGTTGTTCTGGCAGCAGCCCTCGTGCTCGGCGGATGGTCGTTCGGCCGCGCGCAATCGTCCTATGCGGACTTCGAGCTGGAGATCGACGCCCCGGGTCCCGGTCGGGTGAACCTCGTGTGTATCCGGGGCTGTACGTGGGGAGACCTGTCTCGGGTGGGCAAACCGAACAGCGCCTACTTCTCGTGCGACGGTCCGCTCGCGCGCTGTCCAGGTGTGGTGGACGGCCGAGGCGTGTTCCTCCGACATGCGGACGGGACCGACGGCCGACCGGCGGCCCAGGGCGCACGGTAGCGGCATCTTCGACCGCGCTACCTGCGGTTCGGTCCCCCCGCTTCGAGCAACGCGCGACCTGATCGTCACGCCGTATAGGATCACGAACCGAACTGACCGGTAGAATAGCCGCGTATGGACACCGACCTCTTCCGTTACGTCGGGCTCGGATTCGCGTGTATCGGTCTCGTGTCCACGGTCGTCTACTACGTCTTTCGCTACAAGGAACTCGAGACGCTGCGCGAGATTCGCGACAGACTGCCAATCGGACCCAAATGATCCCGATTGCCTTTGGGGTGGTGGTCCTGCTCGGCTGTTTGTGGACACGGAAGCGATCGCGTACTGCCGTCATCAGGTGATTCCGCGGCGTTCGTAAGCACCGTTTGAGCAGATTCGCGAAGGCTCAGGCCCTTGAGAGATCCGTGAGGGTAATGCTCCAAGCATCGGCGCCGACCCGACCCACGCAGACGCGCGCGAACGCATGAGAACCCACTGGCGGCCCTTGGACGACGAGGAAGTCGTCCGGTCACTCCAGCCAGAAGAAGGTCGTCCAGATCATCGCGACGTCAGCGAGAAACGATACGTCCAATGCCGGCGCCAGCGACGCCGGCGCGCCTGGCCGGAGTGACCCGGCCCAACACCGCCGTCGGCTCGCGGCTGACGTGGTGCTTCCGAGCCACCGAGTCGCCGGCGACCGGTCAGCCGTCGGCCCAGCCAAAATGCGATATCGTTGGTCCATCACTCGCGCAGCCGTGAGCCAGATCACCCCTTCTGCTGAGGTCGTTCGAGACGTCGTCGCGTCTGCCGATCGCGTGCGCCGGCGGCGTGAGGCCGCGACCCTGGTGTCGCGTGTGGCGCCGCTGCTCGCCGGCGCGCTGTTCCTCGTCTCGGTCGTGAGCTACTTCGTCCACTGGCCGTTCGTCGTCGTCGCAGGCGCCGCCGTTGCGGTCCTGATCGCGGCGGCGGCCGTCTTTTGGGCCGGACGACGGGCGAGGCCGCTCACCGACGAGGTCGCGGCGCGGATCGATCGTGATGCGGATCTTCGCGGCGAGCTGCGGAGCGCGCACTGGTTCGCCGTGCGTGAGCGCGCCGACGACTGGGTGCGGTTCCATCTCGACCGGGCCGCCTCGCAGTTCGGCGGCATCACCTGGGGCGACGTCTATCCTCCCGTGCGCGCGCGCCGGGCATGGATCGCGACGCTGGCGCTCGTCGTCGCCGCGTTCGCGCTTCCCGCCGGCGTTCCGTCCTGGCCCGCGGCGCCGCGGCTCGCCGCCTCGGCCTCGAACGCCGCTGCCGCGCTGCCGGCTGAAGACCTCGCCTTGCTGCCGCCGGAGCTGCAGGCACAGATCTTCGACCTGCTCGCGCAGGTCGAGGCCGGCACGCTGAAGGCGGCCGACGCGCTCGCCCGCATCAAGCAGCTTCCCGGCTTCACGAACGCACCGCCGGACGTGCAGGAGCTCGTCGCCGAGGCCGTCGAGGACGCACGACGACGGCAGCAGGAAGGTACGCATGGCGGCGCGCCCGATGCGGCACCGGCACCCACCAGCACGACCGACGTCCAGTGGGCCCGCGAGAACACGGCCTCGCGGATGGCCAACGAGCAGGCGCGGTCGAACGAGCAGGCGCCTTCGGCCGAGCAGCAGGCCGCCGGCGAGTCGACGAAGAGCGAGCAGGCTGCCCTCGGCGAATCGGGCGAGGCGAGCAGCGGGCAGGCCAGCGCCAAGGTGCCGACGCGTGATCCGGCGGCCGCCCAAGGCGCCACCGGGATGATGATGCAGAACGGCGAGAGCGGCGATCCCGGGTCCGCGTTCGGTGGCAAGAAGGGGAACGTCCAGTACGGCACCATGCCGGCGACCGAGCTGGCGGCGGCGCTCAAGCGCGAGCAGGTCGAGGCCGCCGCGAACGTGGACACGTCCGACCTGCGCAACGAAGACAAGCGCCGGCGCACCGAGCAGAGCTGGTCCGCGATTCGGTACAGTCGAGTCGCCCGCCGCTCGGCGTTCGATCGCGCCAGGGTGGATGCGCCGCGGCTCGTGCCCGAAGCCCGCCGTCCGCTCGTGGAACGATACTTCGTGCGCCAGCCGGCGCCAGCGGATCAGCCGGGTGCCGCGCCGCCGGCCACCGCTCCGAACCGCCGTGAATAGGCGTCGCCGTTCCGCGTCGCCATTTTCCTCAAGCGAGAACCGCCGTTGACTGCCACCGCCGTCGCCCAGCACATCGATCAGTTCCGCGAGCAGTTCGCCCGTATCACCTCCGAAGTCGGCCGCCGCATCGTCGGGCACGAGGACATCGTGAACCACACGGTCACGAGCCTGCTGGCCGGCGGGCACGTGCTGCTCGAGGGCATCCCCGGCGTGGGCAAGACGAGCCTGGTGCACACGCTGGCCGACGTGCTGCACCTGAAGTTCTCGCGAATTCAGTTCACGCCCGATCTGATGCCAGCCGACATCGTCGGCACACACATCGTCCAGGAGCATCCGCACGGCGGCACGTTCTTCGAGTTCCAGCCGGGGCCGATCTTCGCGAACGTCATCCTCGCCGACGAGATCAATCGCGCCACGCCGAAGACGCAGTCGGCCCTCCTCGAAGCCATGCAGGACGTCAGCGTCACCGTCGGCAAGACGACGTTCCAGCTCGAGCAGCCGTTCCTCGTGCTCGCCACGCAGAACCCGATCGAGATGGAGGGTACGTATCCACTGCCCGAAGCGCAGATGGATCGCTTCTTCTTCAAGCTGAAGGTCGAGTACCCCTCCGAGGAGTCCATGCACGAGATCCTCGACCGGACGACGCAGCCGAGCGACGTGTCGGTCGCGCGCGTGGTGGACGGCCCGCAGATCATGGCCATGCGTCAGGTCGCGCGCTCGGTGCCGATCGCCCGGCCCGTGCAGGCTTACGCGATCCGGCTGACGCTCGGCACGCATCCGGATTCGCCGTATGCGACGCCGCTCGTCAAGAAGTACGTGCGTTACGGCGCGAGCCCCCGCGCCGCGCAGGCGCTGGTGCTCGCCGCCAAGATCCATGCGCTCAGGCACGGCCAGGCCTTCGTGTCCGTCGACGACCTGCGCGCGGTCTCGCTGCCGGCCCTCCGGCACCGCGTCCTGCTCAACTTCGAAGGGGAGGCGGAGCGGATCGACACCGACCTGCTGGTGAAGGAGCTGGTCGCGTCGGTGCAGGCCTGATGGGATGAGCGCCCTCGAGTTGTCGTTGGCCGCAGGGGCTGACCCGCTGGTGTGGTCACGAAACGAGCGAGCGACCGCGAACCAGTCGGCGGTGTGCAGCGAGACGTTCGAGGGGCACGCGAGCGTGCTCGAAAGGCGGAGCTCCTCGCAATGAAGTTCGACGAAGGCTTCCTCAAGAAGCTGGAGTATCTGCGGCTCGTGTCGACGCGCGCGTTCGTCGGGCGCGACCGCGCCGACCGCCTGGCGCGCATGCGCGGCCGCGGCATGGAGTTCGCGGACTATCGCCAGTACGCGCCCGGCGACGACATCCGGCACATCGACTGGAAGGCCTACAAGCGGCTGAACCGGCTGTTGTTGCGGCTCTTCGACGAGGAGCAGGACCTGCCCGTCTATCTCTTCCTCGATACGAGCCGGTCGATGGGGGAGCTGCGCAAGTTCGACCAGGCGAAACGCGTCGTGGCTGCGCTCGCCTACATCGGCCTCGTGCACTTCGATCGTGTGACGATCCTGCCGTTCGGCGAGACGTTGGCCCGCGAGACGGCGCCAGGCCGCGGCCGCAACCGGATCTTCTCGGTGTTCGATCGTCTGGAACAGCTCGAGGCCGGCGGGCCGACCGACCTGCACGAGAGCCTGCGCCAGTTCACGGCGCGGCCCTACCGTCGCGGCCTCGCGATCGTCGTGTCCGACTTCCTCGATCCGGCCGGGTTCGAATCGGGCCTGCGGCTGCTCACCGGCGCCGGGCACGACGTGTTCGTCGTTCACGTGGTTTCGTCCGCGGAGCGCGACCTCGAGGCCATGGGCAGCGTGCGCTTCGTCGACGCCGAGTCGGGCGAGTACCGCGACGTGGACGTGACGCCAGGCCTGGCGAAAGCCTACGCCGACGCTTGGAGCGCGTACGCCGATGCCATCGAAGCGTTCTGCGATCGCTATCGGCTCGTCTACGTCCGGGCGAGCGCCGACGAGCCGTTCGAGGACATCGTGCTGACCGCCTTCCGCGAGGGAGGGCTCGTCGCATGACGTTCGCGGCGCTGTCGGCCTGGCAGGCGTGGACGCTGATCGCCGTCGCCGGCGTGGCAGCCGCGCTGCTGTTCCGGATGAAGGTGCGTCCGCCGCGCATCGTCGTTCCGTCGCTGCTCCTCTGGCGGCGGGTGTTCGATCGGGCCGCGGCGCTCACCTGGTGGGAGCGCGTGCGCCGCGTCGTGTCGCTGGCCATCACGGTGCTCGTCGCGGTGGCGCTCGCCGTCGCCGTCGGCCGGCCGGGCCCGCGGGTGAGCGCCTCGAGCCGGGGACGGCTGCTGATCGTGCTCGACGCGTCCTGGTCGATGCGCGCGCGAACGTCGGACGGCGCGACGCGCTGGGCCCACGCCGTGTCGGCCGCGCGTGCGCTCGCGCAGGCGGCCGGCAGCGAGGACGTCGCCATCGCGACGACCGCCGATGGTCTGGTCGAAGGGCCGACGTCCGACGTCGCGCTGGTTGCGACCGCGCTCGATCGGCTCTCGCCGTCGGGCGGCGACAGCGGCGCCTGGCCGTCGCTCGAGGGCGTCGTCGCGACGCACTTCTTCACCGACGGCGCCGTCGTGCGTCCGCGGCAGCCCGGCGTGGTCGTGCACTCGGTGTTCGAACCGGCGCCGAACGTGGCCATCACGGCTTTCAGCGCGCGGCCGGCGACCTCGTCCACCGCCGCGCCCTCGGCCTATCTCGAAGTCTCGAACTTCGCGACCCATGCTCAGGACGTGCGGATCACGGTCACTCGCGAGACGGCCGTCCTGGTCGACCGTCGCGTGACGCTGGCGCCCGGCGAGGTCTCGCGGGAGGTGGTGGCGCTCACGCCGGACGGTGGCGCGCGCCTCCGGGCCCATGTGAGCGCGCCCGACGACGCGCTCGACGTCGACGATGACGCGGTGTCGTGGCTGACGCTGGCGGATCCGATTGCCGTCACGGTCGTGAGCGATGCCCCGCAGCCCATCGGCGAGCTGCTCCGGCACGACCCCAACATCCGCGCCACGTTCAAGACGCCGGCCGCCTACTCGTCGGCCGACGCGGGCGACGTCCTGATCTTCGATCGCTGGGTGCCGGCACAGCCGCCGCCGCGCCCAGCGCTGTACATCGCGCCGTCGACATCGCCATGGCTCGGACGCATCACGACGACCGAAATCGCGCCGAGATGGACGACGCTCGGCACGCACGCGGTGCTGGCCGGCGTCGATCCGCTGACGCTCGACATCGCGCGGGCGAGGCAGTACGACGGAGACGGCTTGCAGGCGATTGCCCGCTCCGAGCAGGGCACGGCGCTCTTGTCGGTCGTCGACGCGGGCGAGCGCCGTGCCGTCGTGATCGCGTTCAGCCTGGCCGAATCCAACCTGGCAGCGGCGCCGGTCTTCCCCGTGCTGATCGGCAACGCGATCGACTGGCTGGCACGGCCGGCCGCGGGCGAGTCGCGGGAACCTGGTCCGATGGAGCTGCCGGCGAGCACCTCTCGTGTCGTCGCACCCGACGGCGGCGTGGTGCCGCTCGTCCGCGCTGGCGATCGCGCGTTCGCGACCCTGCGCGCGCAGGGCTTCTATCTCGTCGAGACGGGAGGGTCGCGCAGCGTCGTCGGCGTGAACGTCGGGGCGCCGGAGATCGCGAATCTGATGCGGACGAGCCTGTCGGACGACGAGCGGCGCAATGGCGGCGCCCTCGGCCTCGCGGGACGGCCGTGGTGGACGTCGGCCGTCCTGCTCGCGATCCTGCTGCTCGCTGTCGAGTGGTGCACCTGGCAGCGCCGGGTGACGGTGTGAGATGACGGTGACGCTGGCCGCGCCGGGCGCGTTGTGGCTGCTGCTCGTCGTTCCGATCGTCTGGGCGGCGCTGCGGTTCGGCCGCACCAATTTCAACGCGAAACAGCGCGTGCTCCAGGCCGCCGTCCGATCGCTGCTCCTCGCGCTGCTCGTTTCTGCGCTGGCCCGGCCCGTCGTGTCGACGGCGTCCTCGCGCCAGGCGATCGTCTACGTCGTCGACGTGTCGCACAGCATCGCGAGCCGCGCGATCGTCGAGGCCGCCGCGCGCATCGACGCGCTGAACGCGGCCGCGAAGCCCGATGCGTTCAGGATCGTGGCGTTCGGCAGCGGGACCCGCGTGCTCGACGGGACGCAGGCGCTGAGGGCGGTCGCGAGCGTCGACGCTGCTGGCGAGGTGGATGACATCGGCCGGGCCGGGTCGGATCTCGAACGCGCGCTGTCGCAGGCGCGCGCCGAGCTGCCGCCAGGGCATCGGGCGCGCATCGTGCTCTTCTCGGACGGTCACGAGACGAGCGGCGACGTGCACGCGGCGGCGCTCCGGCTCGCCGCCGAGGGTGTGCCCGTGTCGGTCGAGCCGCTCGAGGTCCGTGACCTCGGCGACGCATGGGTCGACGGGATCGACGTGCCCGACCTCGTTCCGGCCGGCGGCGCGGCGGCGCTGACGGCGATCATCGGGAGTCAGCGCGATGCCGCCGACGCGACGATCGAGTTGCGTGACGCGGGCCGGGTGCTGGCCACCGCGCGAACGGCCCTTCGTGCCGGGTCCAACGAGGTGCCGCTCGGCGCCACGTTCGAGGCGGCCGGATCGCACGTCGTCGAGGTCAGTCTCCGGGTGGCAGGCGATCCGCTCGCCGCCAACAATCGGCTCTCGCGCGAGGTGCTCGTGCAGCCGCGGGTCAAGGTGCTGTACGTCGAAGGGGCGCCAGCGAGCGCGACGTATCTCCAGGGCGCGCTCGATCAGGGCGGCTTCGACGTGACGGTCCAGCCGCCGTCGGCGCTGCCGACGGGCGCCGACGCGCTCGACGCGTGGGATGCGGTGATCCTGAGTGACGTGCCGAGAACCGCGGTGCCGGACGCGGCCATGAGCGCCTTGTCGGCATGGGTGGAGCGCGAGGGCGGCGGCGTCCTCGTGGCTGGCGGCGAGTCGGTGTTCGGCGAGAACGCCGAGAGCGGGCCGCCGGGATACCGGCACACGGAGCTCGAGCGGATGCTGCCCGTCACCTTCGAGCGCAAGGACGAGCCCGACGTCGCGCTCGTCATCGTGCTCGACAAGTCGTGGAGCATGAACGGCCGCGTGATGGAGCTGTGCAAGGCGGCAGCCCAAGCCGCGGTCGATGCGCTGACCGATCGCCAGACCGTGGGCATCCTCACGTTCGACGATCGCTACGCCTGGGACGTCACGCCGCGCAACGTCGGTCAGCATCGCGACGAAATCCGAAAGGCGATCACGGCCATCCAACCCGGCGGCGACACGCTGATCTACCCGGCGGTCGAGCAGGCCTACCTGATGCTGGTCAAGACGAAGGCCAGCGCGAAGCACGTCGTGCTGTTGTCGGACGGGCGGTCGTACCCCGACGATTACGAAGGGCTCGTCAAGAAGATGGTGGACGCCGGCATCACCGTCTCGTCGATCGCCGTCGGGCCGGCGGCCGACGCCGCGCTGCTGTCCAACATCGCGAAGTGGGGCAACGGCCGGCCCTATGTCGTTCAGGATGCGTCGGAGGTCACGCAGATCTTCGTCAAGGAAGCGCGAACGGCCATGTCGGCGTTCGAGGAAGGCGAAGCGATCGTGCCGGTGGTCAAGGCGCGCAGCGTGCTCAGCCGCGTCGACCTGTCTGACGTCCCGGCGCTGCGCGGCCGCACGGCCATGGTGCTGAAGGACACCGCCACCGAGGTCCTGGCCACCCGACGCGACGATCCGATCCTTGCGTTCTGGCCGTTCGGCCTCGGCCGAACCGCCGTCTTCGCATCGGACGTCAAGGATCGGTGGGCGGCCGCGTGGGTGCGCTGGCGCGGATATGGGCCCTTCTTCTCAGCGGTCGTGCGCGCGGTGGCGCGCCAGCACCTGGAGCCGCTGTCGATCGAGCTGCGAGAGGGCGCCGTGCGGAACAACGCGCGGGCGCTCGGCGTGGCCGTCGAGGCTCGCGATGCGGCCGGCCGCTACCGGGATCTGCTCCAGCCGGTGGTGCACGTACAGGCAGACGACGGCGCGCAGGTGAACGTGTCGGCCAGGCAGGTCGCGCCAGGCCGATACGAAGGCACCGTCATCGCGATCGCCGATCGGCCGCTGACCATCTCGCTCGCGGGGATGGATCCGTCGACTGCCTCGCCGGTCCGCCACATCGTCCCGGACCTCGACGCGGAGTACCGGCTGAGGCCGCCCGACGAGGCCCTGCTCCGCGCGGTCGCCTCGGCGACGGGCGGCACTTTCAGGCCACGTGCGGTCGACCTGACCGGCCAGGGGCGAGGGGACCAGCGCGCGCGGCGCGCGCTCTGGCCTGTGCTCGTCGTGACGGCGCTCGGACTGTGGATGGCGGACGTGTGGCTGCGAAGGATCAGGCTGTTCGAAGGGCGTACGGCTTAGAGCTCACGGCGTACGCGCGAGCCTGACGGCGGTTCGGAAGACGCTCGAGAGCATCGCTGGCGTCAGCCGGCCGGTGTTCGTGTTCTGCCGGCTCGGATGGTAGGCCGCGAGCAACGTGAGATCCGGGCCGAGCCGGTACACGCCGCCGTGCTCGAAGACCGGCCGCGGTGAAGCACGATAGCCGCGCTCGGCCGCAAGACGGAGGCAGGCGTCGAACGCGATGCGTCCGAGCGCGACGAGCACGCGCACGTTGAGCAGCGCGCCAAGCTCGTTGCTCAGATGCGAGAAGCAGTTGCGGAGCTCGCCGGGCGAGGGCTTGTTGTCCGGAGGCGCGCAGCGAGCCGCGGCGGCGATCCAGGCTGTCTCGAGCCGCAACCCGTCGTCGGCATCGCGGGAGTAAGGCTGGTTCGCCAGGCCGTTGGCGTGGAGTGCCGTCATCAGGAAGTCGCCTGAGCCTCCAGGGCCGTCGCCCGTGAAGTTGCGTCCCGTGCGGTTCGCGCCATGGGCGGCCGGCGCGAGCCCCACGATCGCGATCACCGCCGCGGGATCGCCGAAGCCCGGCACGGGCCGCGCCCAGTAGGTGGCGTGCCGGTACGCCGCGCGCTTCGTGCGCCCGATCTCGCTGCAGTACCGGCGCAGGCGAGGGCATCGCTCGCAGCCGACGATCGCCTCCCGCACCGTGTCGAGCGTCGAAATCATGCCGGTCCGTGCAAGGTCACGTGCGCGCCGCGTACGTCTCGGCCTGTTCGTGGGCGTGGTAGGACGACCTGACGAGCGGCCCGGATTCGACGTGGCCGAACCCGAGGTCGAGCGCGATGCGCTCGAGCTCCGCGAACTCGTCGGGCGTGTAGTAGCGTGCGATCGCCATGTGCGCGAGCGTCGGCCGCAGGTACTGCCCGATCGTCAGAATCTGGCAGTCCACACGGTGCAGATCGCGGAAGACCTCTACGAGCTCGTCCCAGGTCTCGCCGAGCCCGACCATGACGCCGGTCTTGGTCGGAATGTCGGGCGCCCACTGGCGGGCGCGATCGAGCAGCTCGAGCGCGCGGGTGTACCGCCCGCCGGGGCGCGCGAGCCGGTAGAGCCGCGGAACCGTCTCCGTGTTGTGATTCAGGATGTCGGGCCGCGACTCGAGCACCGTACGCAGCGCCTCGGCGCGGCCCTGGAAGTCCGGAATCAGCACCTCCACCCGGCAGGACGGCCGGTGCTCCTTGATTGCCCTGACCGTGGCCGCGAACGTGCCGGCGCCGAAGTCCTCGAGGTCATCGCGGTCGACCGACGTGACGACGACGTACGAGAGCCCGAGCGTGTGCACGGCGCGGGCAAGGTTCTCGGGCTCGTGCGGATCGAGCGGCGCCGGCGTGCCGTGCGCGACGTTGCAGTACGCGCACGCCCGCGTGCAGACGTCGCCCAGGATCATGAACGTGGCCGTACCGTGATGCCAGCACTCGCCGATGTTCGGACAGCGGGCTTCCTCGCAGACGGTGTGCAGCCCGAGCCCGCGCATCAGCTCGTGCAGCCGCAGGTAGTTCGGCGATCCTGGCGCGCGAACCTTCAGCCACGCCGGCTTCGGCTCACGGGCGAAGGTGGTGTCCTTGACGCGGCGGCCGCGGATGAACTGGAGGGGAGCGACGTCGGACATCGTTCGCTCTATTATCGAACACGATCGCGGCAATCGCCATGGCACCAGATTCGTCTCCGTCCCCTCGTCCGCTCGCCATCACGTGGCTCGGGCACTCGACGTTCCTGCTGGAGTTGCCGTCCGGGCAGCGGGTGATCACCGACCCCTGGCTCGGCAACCCGCTCTGCCCGCCGCGGTACGCGACGCCGGACGCGCTCGTCCCGGTCGACCTGGTGCTGGTCTCGCACGGCCACGACGACCATTCGGCCGACGCGCTCGCCATCGCGCGTGTCAGCCGGGCACCGGTCGTGTGCCTGTTCGAGCTCGGCGAGCACTTCGCCGGCAAGGGCCTGAAAGGCGTGCGCCACATGGGGATCGGCGGTACCCAGCAGATCGGCGACCTGCGCGTCACGATGACCGCCGCCGTGCACACCGGATCGATCGCCGAGCAGGGGCGCCTCGTGTACCTCGGCGGGGCGGCGGGGTTCGTCCTGCGGGCGCCCGATCTGCCGACGCTGTACTTCGCCGGCGACACGGCGCTTTTCGGCGACATGAAGACGATCGGAGAGATCTATCGCCCGGCGATTGCGTTCCTGCCGATTGGCGATCACTACACGATGGGTCCGGACACGGCGGCGATCGCGGCTCGCTGGCTGGGCGTCCGGCAGGTCGTGCCGATGCACTGGGGGACGTTCCCGCTCCTGACCGGCACGCCGGCGGCGTTGCGCGCCCATCTCGCGGGCACCGGCATCGACGTGCTGGAACTCGCGCCCGGCGAAACGGCGACGTGACCTCCGTTACACGCGGTCCCGGAGCAACCGCGTGCGCCATCCGAACGTGGGGCGGACGGAAACGGCCCCGAAGGGAACGAGGGTCAGGGGTGCGGTCGAGATCGTTTCCGTCGGCCTCAGACGGCAGCGTCAGAAGGCCGCCGGTCCCCCAATCGTCCGACCGGCACATCCTCGCTCCCAACGGGACTGCCGTCGTGCTCTGCAACTGAGATGCCGGCGGCCCGTCGCGCTGAGCGTGCCGCGCTGACTGACGACGCTGACGTTCTTCGTAAACGCTTACGCGCGTCGTCAGCCCGATTCGTCGAGCCGATGTTTGGCCACGTAGTAGCTCATGGCTCGCTGGCTGATCCCCATGAGCTCGGCGGCGTCCTTCTTCACGCCCCGCGCCTGCTCGAGGGCCCGGCGCACGGTCTCGCGCTCTGCCCAATCGAGGTTCTGCTTGAGGATCAGTGACGGCAGGCCCGCCTGCGCGCTGGCCGCGGCGCTGAGCAGGCTGACGTCCCGCACCTGGATCACCGGTTGCGGCGCGAGGACCACCGCGCGCTCGACCGCGTTCTCGAGCTCGCGGACGTTGCCAGGCCAGGGCGCGTTGACGAGCGCGTTCATCGCTTCGGGCGAGATGCCCTCGATGCGCTTGCCCGCGCGCAGCGCGTGCCGCTGGATGAAATGCTCGACGAGCAGCGGGATGTCCTCCCGCCGATCGCGGAGCGGCGGCAGGGCGATCGGGATGACGTTCAACCGGTAGTACAGATCCTCCTGGAACCGCCCGTCGGCCGTCATCTGGCGCAGATCCCGATTCGTGGCGGCGATCACACGCACGTCGACCTGCACGGTCCGCTCCGATCCGAGCGGTTCGAACTCGCGCTCCTGGAGCACGCGCAGCAGCTTGGCCTGGGCCGACGGCGCGATCACGCCGATCTCGTCGAGGAAGATCGTGCCGCCGTCGGCGAGCGCGAACCGGCCCTTCTTGTTGCCGACCGCGCCGGTGAACGCGCCGCGCACGTGTCCGAACAGCTCCGACTCGATGAGCGTGTCGGGCAGCGCCGCGCAGTTGACGCGTACGAGCGGCATCTCCCGCTGCTGGCTCCAGTCGTGAATCGCGCGTGCGACGAGCTCCTTGCCGGTGCCGGTCTCGCCGGTGATGAGCACGGTGCTGCGCGACTGCGCCACCACCCTGGCGGTTCGGACCACCTCCTGCACCAGGCGGCTGCGGCCGACGATGCCGTAGTGGTCGAACTGCTCGTCGCGCTCGGTGATCAGGTAGTCGTGGTGCGTCCGCAGGCGCGCCAGTTCGACGGCCCGCGCGACGACCACGAGGAACTCGTCGATCTCGAACGGCTTCTGCAGGTAGTCCAGCGCGCCGAGCTTCATGGCCTCGATCGCGCTCTCGACCGTGGCGTGCGCCGTCATCATGAGGATCTGGGGCCGCTCGGCCACGCCCGTCGCGCCGACGAGCTCGCGGATGAGATCCAGGCCGGTCAGCTCCGGCATGAGGTTGTCGACCACCAAGACGTCGAACGGGCGCTCGCTCAGCAGCCGCAGCGCCTCGCGCCCTCGGCCGGTGCACACGACCTCGTGGCCTTCGTCGCGCAGCGCCTCGCTCAGCGCCTGGCCGATCTTCGGCTCGTCGTCGACGAGCAGTACCGATCCGCGGGTCACGCTCACGATGGGGTCTCCTCGGCTGTCGAGCGGGACGGAAGATCCACGATGACGATCGTGCCCTCACCCCAACGGCTGTCGATCCTGATCGTCCCGCCCAGCCCTTCGATGAGGTTCTTGGCAATAGCCAGGCCAAGTCCGGATCCGGTCCGCCGGGTCGTGAAGAACGGGTCGAAGATCCTGGGCAGGTGCTCCGGCTTGATGCCCGCGCCGCGGTCGGCGACGACGATCCGCCAGTGGCCGGCCGCCGAGCGGCTCGCGCTGAGCTCGACCGGCACGAGCTGGCCACCGTTGTCGCGACGGAGGCGGACGCCGTGCTGCGCGTTGGTCAGCAGGTTGACCAGGACGGCACGGACGCGTTCGGCGTCCGTGGCGATCCAGCCGGCCTCGGCGGTCACCAGGACGGGCACGTCGTCGGCGGCGCTGAGCGCCGCTTGCGCCGCGTCCGTGCACAGCGAGCGCACGTTCACGGGCGCGACGGCGAACTGGACGGGACGCGCGAAGTCCAGGACCCCGCTGACGACACGGTTGAGCCGGCCCACCTCCTCGTCGATGCTGGTCGCGACGTCGACGACATCGGGCGACGGGTGCCGCCGCAGCCGGCGGACCGCGGTCTTGATGATCATCAGCGGGTTGCGGATTTCGTGCGCCACCACCGTCGAGAGCCGGCCGAGCGACGAGAGCCGCTCCTTGAGCGATGCTTCGCGCTGGAACCTGTCGACCGCGCTCGTGAGCTGGTGGAACGTCGTCGCCACGAGCCGGACGTCTTCGTCGTCCCAGCGCCCGAGCGCCGGCAGCGCCCGCGTGAGATCGCCGGTCCGCGCCATGTCGCTCATCGCGCCCGTCAGCGCGCGGAGGGGGCGCGTGACCGTGCGGGCGACGAGGTAGCCGGCCACCGTCGCGACGAGCACGGCCGCCAGCCCGGTGAGGGCGATCTGCCATCGCAGCGAGGGCAGGAAGCGCAGGTGCTGCGTGCGGGATCTCAGCACGATGGCGAACGGTTCGTTGCCGCGCTCGACGTCGCCGACCGGTTGAATGCGCGCGACGTATTCCTCGGCGCCGACCTGGATGGTGAAGCTGCCGCGGGCGTGCGACGCCAGCGCGGCGTCGGCCGCCGACAGGCCGTCGAGCGTCGACGCGAGAATCTGCGCCCCGTGGACGAAGGCGATCTCGCTGTTCGTCACGGTCCGGATCCTCAGCACGGCTTCCTCGTCGAGGCTGACGCCGACGACGAGCGTCCCGAACGCGGGCTCGATCGGCACGACGGCGACGTGGAGCAGCCCGCCGGCGTTCGGCCAGAACGCCGTGCCATCACGGGTGCCACGGGCGGCGCCGACGACGCGGGCAATCTGCGCGGGATCCATCTGCACGCGGCCCGCCTGGGCCAGCACCTGATCGCGGCGGTTGAGGACGACGAAGAGGTCGGCGCCCATGCGCTGCTGGTACTCGCGGGCGATCGGCAGCACCGTGGGCGCATCGTCGGTCGCGGCCGCGCCTTTGAGCACCGGCAGATCGGCGATGAGCTGGGCCTTGACGACGAAGTCGCCGAACTCCGTGCGGCTGAGCCGATCGACGAGCGATGCCGCTTCGCTCAAGCCCGCGTCGAGGTCGTTCTCGGCCTGCGCGGTGACCGATGCCGTCACCCGCCAGATGGCGACGCTCATCGACACGAGGAGCAGGAGCGCGCTGGCGAGGAAGATCCGGTTCGTCAGCGATGACAGGATGCTCATCGGGCCGGGCCGATCTGGAAGTCTGCTTCGGCGGGCGTGGCCTCGGAGACGGTCACGCGCCGTGCCGGCGCCGAGCCGAGCTCGCTCCAGACGTTCAGCGTGTAGGTGCCGGGTGGGACGCCGGCGATCTCGTAGCGGCCCTCGGCATCCGACACCGCGAAGAACGGGTGGCTGAACACGAGGACGTAGGCGCTCATGTGGGAGTGGATGTCGCAGAAGACCGGCACGATGCCGGGTCGATCGAAGCGGATCGCGCCGGTGCGGCCCGGAGCGAATCGGCCGAGATCGAACGTCTTCGTCCTCGAGAGCGAGAACACGTTGTGGAACGTCTTGTCGTTGTTCGGGAACTCGACGATCGTGCCGGCGGTGACGGCGAGCACGTGCGGCACGAACTGCTCGCCGCGCTGGTCCATGCGCGCGCGTCCGGCCGGCAGCTCGCCGAACGCCTCCCGCGGCGCCGTCTGCAGGTACACGACGGCGCGCTGACGCGCCTGCGGCGGCGCGTTCGACGGATCGGCGACCGTCGGCCGATTCAACCGGACGGCCGATTCGGTCGCCGTGACCCGCCCGCGGATCACGCCGGCGAGCGGCGGCTGCGCGATCGCCGCGCGCGCCGTGAACGCGACGTACACGAGGAGCAGGAGGCGCGTGGAGGCGGGCACGTCAGAACCAGTAGATCAGGGCTCCGGTGGGGAAGCCGCGCGCGCGAATCCGGCCGCCCTCGCGCCAGTTGTGCTGGTAGCCGGCGCGGATCTCCGCGTGCCGGCTGGCCCGGAATCCCAGCACGAGCTCGAGACGATCCACGTCGGCGTCCCACGGGAGATCGCTCGCGGCGCCGCCGCGGACGCGAGCGAATGCGAGCCGCTCGGCGCGAAGGGCAGTCTGCCAGCGCGGATGGAAGCGGTAGCGTCCCTCCACGAACCCTGACCAGGCGCCCAGCCGCAGGTTCGTCGCGTCCGCCGCGAGCGGCAGATCGAACGTCGCGCGCCACCACTCGTGCCGGAAGAGCCAGCGGCCGGCGCCGAACTCGGCGTCGACGCCGAGCACCGACTCGGACGCCGGGCGCGTGAGCCCGCCGGGAACGAGCGCAAGGACCTTCTCGTCGAGCCAGCGTCCGCGCGCGGCGGAGAGGCCGACCGCGAGGCCGTCGGGCAGATGGGCGGCGATTCGCCCGGACCACATGCGTCCGCCGTTGGTCTCGCGCACGACGGGCACGGCGGGTGAGCCGAGCGTCACGGCGGCGGCGGTCTCGATCCACCCGCGCCGCCACGTGAGCGAGACGCCCGTGTCCCATCGCGAGCCGGTGACGAGCGGTACGCCGGTCGCGGCCGTCGTGGAGCCGATCGGGTACGAGGGCTGCCAGCCGCGGCCGCTCATCCTGAGCAGATCGTCGACGGTGGCCGGCACGGCATCCGGACGGAGCGAGGTCAGGTACTGGTAGGCGAGCGGCAGTCCCGAGACGAGGTTGTCGCGCCCGTACGCGTGCCGGGCGAACGCGCCGATGACCGGCGGAATCCGCCCGCCCTGGACGAACAGATCGTGGCCGGCGATCGGCTGCCAGCGCGCGTAGAGCGCGGCGGCCTCGACGCCGTCGGCGTTCTCGCTGCGGATCTCCGCGAGGAAGGACAGGCGCGCGGCGGGCCGCCACTCGCCGAAGAGCCGCAGCCGTGCGATGCGCAGCGCGTTGCGATCGTAGTCGGTGTAGTTGAAGTACGCGGTTTGATCGCGCCGGCTGACGGTGGCGGTCAGCTCGCCGCCGGCGCCGAACCGCCCCGTGCCCGGTTCGCGCGCGCCGCCCGCCGCCTGCGCCGCCGCGAGCGGCAGGCCGGCCACGCACAGCGCGCCGGTCGTGGCAGCCAGGCGGAACGCGGAACGCCGCGGCATGTCGGTCGGATCTTACCTCCGCGCCGTCCGGCGTTGGTTGAACCGCCTGGCGCCGCATGTAACAATGCCCGAACGAGCATTCGGCCCCGTCCGTCCGTGCGCCATCGGGCAGGACGAGCGGCGCCATCTTCGAGGAGCGAATGGCCTACGTCATCACTGAGCCCTGCATCGGCACCAAGGACACTGCCTGCGTCGACGTCTGTCCGGTTGACTGCATCCATCCCCGCAAGGACGAGGCGGAGTTCGAGAATGCCAAGCTGCTGAACATCCACCCCGACGAGTGCATCGACTGCGGTGCGTGCGTGCCGGCCTGCCCGGTGGAAGCTATCTTCGCGCTCGACGAAGTGCCGGACAAGTGGAAGGAGTACATCGAGATCAACGCGGCGTATTTCAAGAAGTAGCCGCCCGGTGCCGCGCGCCGATGCCGGCCGGCGATCGAAGGCACGGCCGGATCGAAGGACTGACGACAGGGACTGAGGACTGAAGGACCGGACCCGGGACCATGGACCGACTCGACGCCCCCCGGACCCGGGACTCGGGACCCGGGACCGCCAGCTACTACTTCGACTTCGATCGGCGCGAATGGGCCAGTCTCCGCGCCAACACGCCGCTCACGCTCTCGGAAGCCGATCTCGCGGAGCTGCAGGGCATCAACGAGCGCGTGTCGCTCGCCGAGGTCGAAGCCGTCTACCTGCCGTTGTCGCGCCTGCTGAACCTGCAGGTGGCCGCCACGCAGACGCTCCACGAGGCGACCGATACGTTCCTCGGCGGGCCGCTCGCGCCGACGCCGTTCGTGATCGGGATCGCCGGCAGCGTGGCGGTCGGCAAGAGCACGTTCGCGCGAATCCTCCGCGCCCTCCTCTCGCGTTGGCCGGCCCACCCGCGCGTCGACCTCGTCACGACCGACGGCTTCCTGTACCCCAATCGCGTGCTCGTCGAGCGCGGGCTGCTCCAGCGCAAAGGGTTTCCCGAGAGCTACGACGTCCGGCGCCTCGTCGAGTTCATGGCGGAGGTGAAGGCAGGCGACCGCGCGGTGCAGGCACCGGTGTACTCGCACCAGGCTTACGACATCGTGCCGGGCGAGTACCAGCTCGTCGATCGTCCCGACATCGTCCTGGTCGAGGGGCTGAACGTGCTGCAGACAGGAGACGGCCCGCGGCCGCCAGGCCGAGAGGGGCGGCGGCGCGAGGCGGCCAGGCCGCGTGTGTTCGTCTCGGACTTCTTCGATTTCTCGATCTATCTCGACGCCGGCGAGGCCGACATCGAGCGTTGGTACGTCGAGCGGTTCTTCATGCTTCGCGAGACGGTCTTCCGCGATCCGCGATCGTACTTCCACCGGTACGCCGAGCTGTCGGATGACGAGGCGCTGACGGTCGCGCACGACATCTGGCGGACGATCAACGGCGTCAACCTGCGCGAGAACATCGGGCCGACGCGCGAACGGGCGCGGCTGGTGCTGGAGAAGGGACGCGACCACGCGGTGACGCGCGTGCGCTTGCGGCGGATCTGACACGCGTCAGCGCGGCTCGCGCCGCGGATCGGCCGTGACGCGCGGGTGCGCCCGCGCGCTCAACCGGGCGGCGCGGCGTTCCAGCGCGTCGGCGGCCAGGCGGCGATCCTCCGCCGTGTCGAGCCGGAGCGGCGGGACCGGCGGCCGATGTCCGGCATCGCCGACCGTCGCGAACGTGAGGTACGCCACGCTCGTGAGCTGACGCGTGCCCGTCAGCGTCCCCTCCGAGTACACGCGCACTTCCACCTCGAGCGATGTCGTGAACGTGGCCGTCACCCTCGCCTGCAGGATGATGAGGTCGCCGACTTTGATCGGGTGAAGGAACTGCAGGCCGTCGACGGCGGCCGTGACCATCGGCAGCCGCGTATGGCGGTGCGACGCGATGGCCCCGGCGATGTCCACGAGGTGCATGACGGAGCCGCCCAGCATGAACCCGAGCGGGTTCGCGTCGTTCGGCAGGACGACCTGCACCATCTCGGTGACCGAGTCGGCGGGCGGCTTGGCAGTCATGGCCGCACGTCCGGCATCACGCCGGCGGCCGGCAGGCGTCCAGTACGGGCCCCCAGCCTCGAGAGCTATCGGCCACCATCAGAAGTCGTAGCCGATCCAGAAGTCGAACTTCATCTTCCGGAACTCGTCGGTCGGCGCGCACGTGACGGTCAGCGGCCCCGTCTGCTCGCACGCTCTGAACACCACGTCTTCCCAGCCCTTGTTGAAGAGCGTCTTCCAGGAAAAGTCGAAGTGCATGGGGAAGCCGAGCATGAAGCTCTCGAGGCCGAACCCGTACGATCCGCGGGCGTCGACGAGCCGGAACCCGCTGACCGGGATCTGCTGCGTCGTCATGCCGACGATGTCGCCCGCCGTATCGAGCTGGTAGGACGAGATCGCTTCGACCGTTTCGGACCGCCGCCGGAGCGTCGTGAACTGCTGGCCGTTGAAGCTCGCGCCGCCGACGTTCGCGAAGAGCACGCCGCGCAGTCCCCCGAGGACGCCGATCGGCGTGAGCATCGCCTCGATGAGCGGGAAGCGCAGCTCCGCGTTCGCGAAGTAGCCCTTGTGGCCGATGAACTCGAGGTACTGGTATCCGCGCATCTCGGAGTTGCCGCCGAAGTTGAAGAAGTCCGGGTTCGTCCCCCAGCTCCGGTGGCCGTAGAAGCGCGTCGCCAAGACGCCGTTGGCCGCGATCCGCTTGTAGTGCCGGATATCCCCGATCATCGTGTTCTTCGACAGCCAACTGTCGCCGAATCGTGGTGACCCGCTGTAGGTCAGCTTGTACGCGTTGCCCGCCACCGGGCCGTACTCGCGAAAGATCGTCCGGTCGGTGACGAACGAGATGCCGACCGGCAGCATGTGACCGCTGCGGAACAAGCTCGTGCCGTACGTCTCCTGCTGGTAGGCTTCCGCCTCGGCCTGCAGCGCCGGGTTCGTGTAGTGCTCGTCGACGTGCATGTACCCGGTGAACAGCTCGGCGCGCGAGTACCGGTTGAAGGGGTAGATCGCGAACGCGGTGCCGCCGCGCTGGCTCTGGACCGCTTCGGCCAGATCGCGCGAGATGTACGGCGCGAGCGCCGGGTCGTAGAGCGCTCCAGACGCCGCCAGGCCGGCGCCGAAATAGAACAGGTCCTGCGAGAAGCCCTGGAGCGCGTACTGGAGTCGCCGCCCGGTGTTCACGTAGGTCAGCGCCGTCGTCCGGTACTGGAGCACGGACTGGGCGTAGAAACTGACTTCCTTGTCGCCCAGCACGTCCGTGAAGGTGACCATGGTGTTGCCGTAGAGGTAGCCGCCCGTCGTGACGCCGAGCGCCACCGGCGGCCGGCCGGCCATCGTCATCTTCTCGAAGGCGCCCTTCTTCCGGATGTTCTCGCGGAGCAGCGTGTGGCTGATCGGCGCCGTGAACTCGAAGACCGGGCCCGGACCGCCGAAATCGTCGGACGCCACGGTCGCGATCGGCTTCTCGCCCGTGATCGTGTGAATCCCGTTGCGGCCCTTGTAGTACGAGATGAACGCGATCCTGGGCGTGCCCGCGTCGCGCAGCACGATGGGGGAGACGTTGCCCGTGGCCGTGTCGGTGAGCTGCCGGAGCTGGCGCGTCTCGAGATCCAGCGTCCACACGTTCGGGATGTTGCCCCACCGCGCGACCTCGGTGGGAATCGAGACGGCCGGGTCGGTGGCCGTCGACGTGAACACCAGCGTGCGCTCGTCGAGGAACCTCGCGCCCGTGTCGTCGTGGCTGCCGAAGGTGAGCTGCGTCTTCGCCCCGGTGGCCAGATCGACGCGGAAGAGCTTGTCGTTCGATCCGACCCGCGCCGTGTACACGACCGCCTTGCCGTCGGGCGAGAACGTCGGCGCGTAGTCGGCGATCGTGTCCTTCGTCACGTTCGTCAGCGCTTCGGTTGCGATGTCGACGACGTAGATGTCGGTGAGGCCGGCGGAGATACCGGCGAACGCCACCTTGCGGCCGTCCGGGCTGAAGGCGGGCGACTCGGGCGCGTCGAGCTGGCTCAGCAGCAGCCGTTTCTCCGTGCGGCCGGAGACGATCTGCTGGATCACGAGCGTCTTCGACTTCTCGGTCCGTGCGAAGTACGCGATCCGGTCGCCGACCGGCGCCCAGGCGATCCACGGCACCATGTTGCCGCGCAGGCCGCCCGGCGTGCCGATGTACTCGAACCCGCGGTCCTTGTCGAAGCCGGTCGTGAGATTGCGGATGAACTGGCCGTCCTTGCTCGACAGCAGGATGATGTCGTACTCGCGGTCGCGCCGGTTGCCGACCACGGCGGCCAGCATGTCGCCGCTCGGCGACGGCTCGATCGACGTGACGGCGACGTAGGGCGTGCGCTCGGGGTCCGGCCCCAGGTTCCGGCCGTAGTCGGCGGGCCGCTCCTTGTCTCGGAACGGCTTGAACCGCTCCTTGATGTAGCGGTCGAACTGCTCGTCGAAGTCTTCGGGCTTGAGCTTCAGCGCCTCTTCATAAGCGGTTTCGCCTCCGCCGAGCACGCTCTTGCGCAGAGAGAAGAGGAACTGCCGCAGGCCTTCCTTGCCCCAGCGGGCCTCGATGAACTCGAACGTGGCCTGCCCCATCGAGTACGGCGCCCGGCCGGAGAGGGGCGCCGTTTCGTAGCGGCTCATCGGCGGCACGTTGTCGGTGAGCGCCGCATCGCGCACGGCGACGAGGTCCAGCACGTTCCACGTGCCGGTCATGTAGTTGGCGAGCCCCTCGTCCACCCAGAGCGGCAGCCCTTCGCTGATGATGCCGCGGGGAATGATGTCGAACTCGAAGATGTGCGTGAGCTCGTGCGTGATCAACGCGTAGAGCTGATCGGGCGGCTCGTCGATCGGCAGCACCATGCGGTTGCGCTCGGGCTCGGCGAACGCGAGCACGCCCTCCGGCGTGTCGCCGGAGATGTTGTTCTCCTGGAACTCGCTCTGCGTCTTGAAGAGGACGAGGGGCACCCGGCCGGCCAGGTCGTGCTTCAGTTCGCCGCTGATCCGCTGGTACGCGCTCTCAGCGTAGGAGGTCACGCGCTCGAGGTGCTGCTCGAGGTCCGGGTAGTAGAAGATCTCGAAGTGATCGGTCTTGTAGATGTGCCACTCGAACTTGTCGTACCGCACCTTGTTCTGGAAGAAGTACGGCACGTACGGGGTCTGCCAGCGGACGCCGGCCGGCGACACGGCCGAGGCACGCTGGAGCGACGAGGCGAGCGACTGATCGGTCCCGGGAGCGTCGGCGCCCGCGGCGAGCAGCATGTGATACGGCACGGTCCGTGGACGGCGCTGCGCGAGCGCGTCGGATGGCGCCAGCGCGATGGCCAGGACGCCCACGAGGAGCGGGAGGGTGCGCAGGGAGCGCATCGACATGAATTCACCTCGACGGGACGGTCGACTCTGGAACACGGTCCTCGAATCTTACACCCGGCCAAACTGGGCCCAGGCGCGCGGCCGGCCCGCGCTGCGGCGCGGATCAGCAAAGCGCGTGCCCTGCAGTCGTCGCGATGGCCCGCCGATCATCACGCTGGCGCGCGTGGTCTTCCGAGGACACGTGACCGGCGTTGGAGGCGACGCCTCCAGAGGACTGTAGTAATGTGAAGAGGTCGCGCGGCCTCCGTCGCGCAGATCGAGCAGATCGAGGCATGATGACGCGCTGGTGGCAGAGTCGGTGGATCCGGGCGGCAGCCGTGGCGGCCGTGCTCGGCGCCTGGCCGGCCTGCGCCGCGAAGGAGCAACGCGCGCCGTCCGCCGGATCGCCCCGGCTGGATTTCGTGCTGAAGGACATGAACGGCCAGGACGTGAAGCTGGCCGATCTGAAGGGCCGGCCGATCCTGATCAACTTCTGGGCGACCTGGTGCCCGCCGTGCAAGGCGGAAATCCCGTGGTTCGTGGAGTTCGCCGAGAAGTACAAGGACAAGCGGCTGGCCGTGTTGGGTGTCTCGGTCGACGACCCGCCGGAGGAGATCCGGAAGTTCGCCGCCGAATACGAGATCAACTACCCGATGCTCGTGGGCGACGGCCAGGACGAGTTCAAGGCGGCGTATGATGCCGAGGCGGTGATTCCCGTTTCCTGGCTCATCAAGCCGGACGGCACGCTGCTGGCGAAGGCGCAGGGCATCCACGCCAAAGAGTGGTTCGAGGAGAACATCGGCCTGATGTTCGAAGGGGATTGAGGTGATGACCGCACGACTGGCATGCGGCTGCACGCTGAGTTTCAGGTCTGGCGTCGGAGGCAGCCCCGTCACCGTGGTGCTCGCGCGCAAGGGGGACGGGTGCGTCGTCCCGCTGCACGTCGCGAACCTGCCGGTCTACGACCATCGCGAGGCGCTGCGTCCCGCGACGCGTTCGCTGCCGCCGCAGCAGTCCGATTACGAGGAAGGCTAGGCGCGGCTCAGAACCGCAGCCGGACGTCGGCGACGAGCGGCAGGTGGTCCGAGGCCACGAGTGCCAACCGCGTGCGCGGCAACTCCACCCGCCGGATCTCCACGTTGCCGCTGAAGTAGATGTGGTCGAGGTGCAGCAGCGGAAAGAACCCCGGATAGGTGCGGCGGCGCCTCAGATGTGAATAGAGGTCGACGCTGTTGAGGCGCTCGGCCAGGACGTCGGCGACCAGCCCACGCCCCCATTCGTTGAAGTCCCCCAGAACGATCTTCGGGTCCGGCACGCGGCGATCGTGAATCCAGCCGGCCAATCGCGGCGCCTGGTAGCGGCGCTCGAGCAGTGCCGTGCCGAGATGCGCGTTGTACACCTGCAGGCAGCGATCGCCGAGGTTGATCGCCACCCGTTGGCTGCAGCGCGGCTCGCACGTCTTCCAGGACAGATCGATCTGCGCGTGTTCGTGAATCGGATACCGGCTCAGCACGACGTTGCCGAACTGGTGCTGACGCAGTTCGCGCGTCGGCGCCATCACCCAGCCCATGCCGAGCGCCGCCCCGATCGCCTCGGCATGACCCGGCCCGGTCAATCCCGGTCCGATGACTTCCTGCAGGGCGACGATGTCGGGGGCGATGCCGGCGAGCACGTCGACGATCCGCTCGGGCCGTGTGCGCCGGTCGAGACCGCGCGAGCGGTGGATGTTGTAGGTGACGACCCGGACGTCGATGATGGTGCGAACCGGGTGGCGCGGCAGTTCCGTCATGGGAAGGCGCGGGCCGCCGCGCCGCGACGTCGTGGGCGGAACGCGCGCATGTGCGTATCATAGTGCCAGGATCGAGCAGGCGCAGGAGGCGAGTCATGGCGCGACTCCAGACCGAGTACGAAGTCACGTGTCCGTGCTGCGGGGCGACGCTGGTGATCGACGCGGGGCTGAAACGCGTCGTGCGCCACGCCGAGCCCGAACGCGCCGACAAGCCCAAGCTCGACGAGGCGCATCGGATCCTCGCCGAGCAGAAGGCGAAGCGGGAGTCGCTGTTCGAGCAGTCCGTGGCCTCGGAACGCACACGGGGCGATGCCCTGGCCAGACGTTTCGAGGAGGCGCTGAAGCAGGCGCACCAGGAACCGGTGAGCAAGCCGAGCCGCGATTTCGATCTCGACTGATCTCCGACGCGGCTGACGTGTCGCGTGTCCGCTCGCACCGGCTCGCGCGCTCGGCGGGCCGAGGCGGACGCACGTCAACCCGAGCGGCCGTTCATCTCGCGCGTCTGCGTGAAGTACGTCGGGATCGCGGTCCACGCCGATCGGTCGTAGTAGAGCGGCTTTTGCCCGGCATGCCGTTCGACGTACTCGACGTATTGCCGTCGCAATCGCGCCACGCGCTGCCGCGACGACGGCAGGCGATGGTGGGGGATCTCGAAGAGCAGCCGCTCGACCCGCCACACGTTGCGCGACGACAGGCGCCACTCGTAGCGGCCGAGCACGTTCAGATCGACCACACCGTACGCCGTGACCATTCCGGTCCGATCGATGTACGGATCCATGTAGCTGCGAGCCAGGGCGCGCAGCGTGCGAAACACCGGCCGGCGTCCGTGCAGGCCCGGATCGCGCGACTTGGCCACCGATCCCCAGCGGCCGCCGCGCCTGTAGACGAAGACGACGTGGTCGAGCGCGTCGATGGACTCGAGGCTCATGACGAGCGGCGGGTAGCCGTGCTGCTCGAGAACGACGGCGGCCGTGAGCGCCGCTTCGATGCAGTTGGCCGTGCGCCGCGCGACCACGCCGCGGAAGCTTCGCAGCGTCGCCGGCTCCGGCGGCGGCTCGGTGTTGTAGGGCAGGAGGTTCAGGAACCGCTGAACGTCACGCGGCGTCCGGAGGCGCCGAATGAGCCGGCGTTCGGCCAGCGTGAGGCCTTGGAGGTCGGGCGGCGTCACGGAGCGCTCTGCGCGGCGTCTCGCAGGTCGGCCAGCACGGCATCGGTCGTCCAGGCGACGCCGTCGTGAACGGCGCGCACGCGGCCGCGCGCGTCGACCGTCACGGTCCGTACGGTCGTCGTGCCGGGCGACTGACCCGCCGCGTCGGCCGTGTCCACGCCGAACCGGCTCGCAAGGCGCTGCACGGTGACGGGATCGCCGGTGAGCCACGTCCACCGTGCGGGATCGGCGTGCAGTCGCGCCGCCACGGCGGCGAGAGCTGCCGGCGTGTCGCGTGCGGGATCCGCGCTGATGGAGAGCAGGCGCACGCGGTCAGCGAGGGCCGCATCCCCGGCGATGGCGCGCTGGAGCTCCGAGAAACGCGCCGCGACGCGGCCACAGTCGTCCGTTTCGCGGCACGCCGCGCGCGTGAACGTGAGCACGAGGGCCGTGCCGCGCCACTCGGCGAGGCTGCGGCGCCGGTCCATCTGATCGATCAAGGCGGCGTCGGGCAGCGGGTCGCCGGGGCGGATCGTGCCGCCGGCCGGCGGCGAAGAGGGCGAGGGCAGCGGTGCGCTTCCCGTGTGGGTGATCGACACGAGCCGGCCCACCGCGTCGCGCACCTCCAGCGTGGCAGCGACGGTTTCGCCCGGCACACGCCCCTCGAGCAGCCGCCGGTCCGCCACCGGGAACGTCATCGTCATCGCGTCCATCAGACCGGGGATCGCCTCGTGGCGAATCGTCAGCGACATCCGGTCGGGAAGCACGGCGAGGATCTGGCCGTGGAGGACGTATTGGCTGGCGGGCTCCGGCGTGGTGTGGCATCCGCAGGCGGCGAGCGCGAGCAGGACGACGAGGCGGCGGACGGCGGAGACTGGCAACGGCACGGCCTGGAGACCCGGCGGGCGCCCAACCCGAGCGCCTGCCGTCTCGCTGGCATTCTACCGGAGCGGCCGTCTCGCGGGCGCGCTTGACCCTGCGGCCCCCGCCGGCGCATGATGCGTATTAACCAAATGGTTAGTCGACTGCGTGGCGATCGCCGGCGGCCGTCGCGCGCGCGGCTCCTCGCCGCCGCGGCGGCCGAGTTCGCCGCCCGCGGCTTCGATGGCGCCAAGGTCGATCGCATCGCGCGGCGCGCGCGCGTCAACAAGGCGATGGTCTACTACCACTTCGCGAGCAAGGCCGCGCTCTACCGGGCCGTGCTGGGCGAGGTGTTCCAAGGCGTGGCGGCCGCCGTGGCGCGCGACGCCGAGGCCGGTGGCGATCCGGCCGACCAGTTGCGGCGGTTCGTCCGCGTCGTCGAAGGGCAGATGGCGGCGCACCCGCACCTGCCGCCCATCTGGCTGCGCGAGGTCGCCGACGGCGGCCGGCATCTCGACGCCGTCGTGCTCGGCCACCTGACCGACGTGCTGGCGGCGCTCCGGCGCATCCTCGACCGCGGCGCGTCGGCGGGGGTGTTCCGTCCGAGCCACCCGTTCGTCGTCCAGATCTCCATCGTCGCGCCGCTGCTGCTCGTCGCGGCATCAGCGCCGCTCCGGGAGCAGCTCCGGCGCACAGCGCCCTACCTCGAGGATCTCGATCGCGAGACCGTGGTGACGTACGTCGAGTCCGCCGCGCTCGCGGCGCTGGGACCGTCGGCGCCGTCTTCGCCAGTGCCGGCGCGCGTAGCGCGCCGGAGGAGCGTGTCATGACGCGAGGTCGCTCGGTGTTCGCCGCCTGTGTGGTGCTCATCGCCGGCGCGTGCGGCGGGCGAGGAGCGCCAGACGCAACCCGCGCGAGCGGGTACGTGGAGGCGACCGACGTCCAGATCGCCGCGAAGGTACCGGGGCGCGTCGCCACCGTGGCGATCGTGGAGGGCGCGCGCGTCGCGGCGGGTGACGTGATCGCGACGCTCGAGACGACCGACACCGACCTGGCGATCGCGAAGGTGCGCGCCGAGCGCGCCCAGGCCGAGGCGCAGGTGCGTCTGCTGCGGGCCGGTGCGCGGCCCGAAGAGGTGCAGCAGGCCGCAGCGCAGGTTGCGGCGGCAAAGAGCGACGCCAGCGCGGCCGAGGCCGAGCTGGCCGCCGCCAGGACCGACGAAGTGCGGTTTCAACAGCTCGTCGACCGCCGCGCCGGCACGACGAAGCAGCGCGACGACGCGGCGGCGCGACGAGAGCTGGCGGAGGCGCGAGTCAAGGGCGCCGCGGACCGGATCGCGGCTGCCGAGGCGACGCTCGCACGCCTGCGCGCCGGTGCACGCCGCGAGGAGCTCGACGCCGCCGAGGCGCGCGTGCGCGCGATCGACGCCGATCTCGCCACGCTCGGCCAGCGACGGGCCGACGCCACCATCACCGCGCCGAGCGCCGGCATCGTCACGTCCCGCCTGGTCGAGCCTGGTGAGCTCGTCGCCGTCGGCTCGCCAGTGGCCGTGATCGTGGACCTGGATCGTGCTTGGGTCAACGCGTACGTCGAAGAGCCCCTCGTGCCCACGATCGCGTTGAACCAGCCCGTCACCGTCGTCGCCGACGACGGCCACCGGCTGCCGGGACGGGTATCGTTCATCGCGCCTCGTGCGGAGTTCACGCCGCGCAACGTCCAGACATCCGCCGAGCGCGCGAAGCTCGTGTACCGGGTCAAAGTGACGGTGGACAACCGCGAGGGCGTCCTGAAATCGGGCATGCCGGTCGAGGTCGTGCTCGCGAACGGCAAGGCCGAGTGATGCCGGAGCCCATCGTCGCGCTCGCCGGCGTCGGCAAGGACTACGGCGCGACGGTCGCGCTCGACGGGATCACCGCGAGCGTCGAGCGCCGCGAGATGTTCGGCGTGATCGGGCCGGACGGCGCGGGCAAGACGACGCTCCTCCGGCTCGTCTGCGGGCTCCTTGCGCCGGATCGCGGGACGGTCGAGCTGGCCGGCGAGGATCCAGCCCGCCGGCGCCGCGCCGCGGCGGCAGCCATCGGCTACGTCTCTCAGCGGTTCAGCCTCTACGGCGATCTCTCGATCGACGAGAACATCGAGTTCTTCGCGCGCCTCCACGGCGTGCGCGACTTCGCGGCTCGCCGCGAACGGTTGCTGGGGCTCACCGGCCTGCTCCCGTTCCGGGCGCGGCTCGCCGATCGGCTCTCGGGCGGCATGAAGCAGAAGCTCGCGCTCGCCTGCACGCTCGTCCACGAGCCGCCGCTGCTCGTGCTCGACGAGCCGACCACGGGCGTGGATCCCGTGTCGCGCCGCGAGTTCTGGAAGCTGCTCGCCGAGTTCCTCAATCAGGGACTGACCATCGTGCTGGCGACGCCCTATCTGGACGAGGCCGAGCGGTGCAGCCGGGTGCTGCTGCTGCGCGAGGGCCGGACGCTGGCGTTCGATGCGCCAGCGGCACTGCAGCGCGGGCTGAGGGGCGGCGTCGTCGAAGTCGTCGTGCCGTCGCCGCGCCGCCTCTTCGACGTGCTGCGCCCCGCGCTCGGCCGCGACGTGCAGTTGTTCGGCGATCGGCTGCACGTCTACGTGCGGACGCCGGATGCGCGCGGCGCGTTGGCCTCGGCGATCGAGCGGGCGGGATTCGGCGCCGAGGCCCGGCTGCGGGACGTGACGCCGAGCCTCGAGGACGTGTTCATCGAAGCCGTCGAGCACGATGCCGCCACCCTCTCTCGCGAGGCCTCGCCATGACACGCGTCGTCATCACCGTCATCGTGACCGCTGCGGCGACGTTCGTCCCGTCGTTCGTCGGCGCCCAGTCGCCCCTGCCGCTCACCGTGGACGAGGCGGTGCGCCGCGCGGTCGAGCATGCGCCGCGCGTCGCGGAAGCGCGCGCGCGCGAGTCGGCGGCCGACGCGGCGATCGCGGCGCAGGCGGCGCTCGCAAGGCCCGCGCTGACGGCCAGCACCGGCTACCTCAGAACGAACCACGTGGACGAGTTCGGCATCCCGCAGCCGGACGGCACGACGCGGGTCATCTTCCCGGACATCCCCACCAACTACCGCGCCCGCGCCGAGCTCACGATGCCCGTGTACACGGGCGGCCGCGTGGCCGATCTGGTCCGGGCAGCAGAGGCGGGACGCCGCGCAGCGGATGCCGACACCCGGACGGTCGAGGCGGATCTTTCGTTGGCCGTCGCGTCGGCGTACTGGAACCTCGCGTTCGCGCGCGAGCGCATCCGCGTGCTGGAGCGGGCGCTCGAGCGCGCCGATGCGCAGCTCGAGACCGTCCGGGCTCAGACGGCGGCGGGCGTGCTGCCGCCGAACGACGTGCTGTCGGCGCAGGCGCAGCGGGCGCGGCAGCAGGTGGCGCTGATCCAGGCGCAGAACGATGCGGCGGTCGGCGAGGCCGATCTCGCGCGGCTGGTCGGGCTGCCCGTCGGACAGCGTATCTCGACGATCTCGACTGTCGACGAGCCCTCGCCGGCGGCTGCGGAGCTCGCCGGTGAAACGCCGGACGCGCTGAGCGCCCGCGCGCTCGGCGCGCGTCCGGAACGTCAGGCTCTCCGCGATCGCGAGGTTTCGCTCCGGCTCGCGGCGGAGGCCGCCGCGGCGGCCGGCCGTCCGCAGGTGGGGGTCATCGCCGCCGTCGAGCCCGCTCGTCCGAACTCGCGGTTCGTGCCGCGTGTCGATCGCTGGAACACCGGGTGGGATCTCGGCGTGAACGTGAGCTGGTCGGTGTGGGATGGCGGCCGCGCCCGCGCCGATCGGGCGAGCTCGACGGCCGAGGCCAACGCGCTCGCGCATCGGATCGAGGACTTCGACGCCGGCGTGAACGTCGAGCTGCGCCAGCGGGTGCTCGATCTGCAGGCCGGTCGGGCGGCTCTGGCGGCATCGGGAGACGCCGTGGATGCG
This sequence comes from Acidobacteriota bacterium, assembly GCA_020853395.1. Lineage (NCBI taxonomy): Bacteria > Pseudomonadati > Acidobacteriota > Acidobacteriota bacterium. The sequence goes on along the minus strand of JADYYY010000010.1, from coordinate 406,683 downwards.
GCGGCCGAGGCGCGCCGCGTGGTCGGCGAGCGATTCGCCGCGGGCGTGGCGACCAGCACCGACGTGCTCGAGGCCGACGTCGCGCTGCTCGAGGCCGAGCTCGAGCGGACGCGCCTCGCGGCGGCACTGCGGATCGGCGAGGCGCGGCTCCTTCGCGCCGTGGGCCGGCGGCCATGACGGACGACGTCGCGATCCGCGTCGAGGGCCTGTCGCGCGACTTCGGCGCGTTCCGCGCCGTGGACGAGCTCACCTTCGACGTGCGCCGCGGCGAAGTCTTCGGCTTCCTCGGCGCGAACGGGGCGGGCAAGTCCACGACGATTCGCATGCTGTGCGGTCTGCTCACGCCGACCGCGGGCCGCGCGTTCGTGGACGGCGTCGACGTCGGCCGCGATCCGGAGGCCGTGAAGCGGCGAATCGGGTACATGTCGCAGCGCTTCTCCCTCTACGAGCTCCTGACCGTGGATCAGAACATCCGCTTCTACGCCGGGCTGTACGGTCTCGAGGGCGAACGGCTCGCGCGGCGTCGCCAGTTCGCGCTCGAGATGGGCGGCCTCGTGGGCAAGGAGGAGGCCGAGGCGCGAAGCCTGTCCGGCGGCTGGCGGCAGCGGCTCGCGCTCGGATGCGCGCTCCTCCACGAGCCGCCGATCGTCTTCCTCGACGAGCCGACGGGCGGCGTCGATCCGGTCTCGCGTCGCGAGTTCTGGCGGCTCATCGATCGGCTGTCGCACGACGGGACGACGGTCCTCGTGACGACGCACTACCTCGATGAAGCCGAGCGCTGCGACCGGGTGGCGATCATTCACGCCGGCCGGCTCGCCGCGCTCGGCACGACGGGCGAGCTCAAGGCCGTGTTCGAGGACCGGCCGATCGTCGAGCTGCGATCGCCCACGCCCGTCGCGGCCATGCGGGCGCTCGACGCCCTCCCGTTCGTCGAGAAGACCAGCCTCTTCGGCACCGCCGTGCACGCCGTGCTGCGCCGCCGGGCGATCGACGCCGCGGCCGTCCGCGCGGCGCTGCCGCCAGAGGTCGGCGTCAGCACGATCGAACCGGTCGTGCCGTCGCTCGAGGACGTGTTCCTCGACGTGGTCGACCGGCTCGAGGCGCAAGGAGAGCGGGCGTGACGGGTGCCTGGGCGGTCGCCATCAAGGAGCTGCGGCAGATCCGGCGCGACCGGCGCACCCTCGTGATCCTGGTCTTTCTGCCGACGTTCTTCCTCTTTCTCTACGGCTACGCCCTGAACTTCGACGTCCGCCACGTCGCGATCGCCGTCGAAGACCGGGATCTCTCCGCCGCCAGTCGCGCGGTCGTCGCCGCCTTCGAGCGCTCCGGCTACTTCGACGTCGTCGCCGACGTCGGACGGGCGGAGGAGGCGAGCGCGCTCATCGATCGCGGCACGGCGCGCGCGGTGATCGTGATTCCGGCGGGCTTCTCGCGAGATCTGCGCGAGCGCCGGCCTGCGGCGCTGCAGGTCCTCATCGACGGCGACAACGCCACCACCGCCACGACCGTGCTCGGCTACGTGGATGCGGTGATCGCCGATGCGTCGGCGCGCGTCGGCGGACCGCGGCCCGTGACGGTCGCGGCCGTGGAGCCGCGCATCTGGTACAACCCGGAGCTGCGCAGCACCGTGTTCCTGGTGCCGGGCCTGATTGCTTTCATCTCGATGATCACCGCCGTCGTGTCGACGGCGCTGTCGATCGTCCGGGAGAAGGAGCGGGGCACGATGGAGCAGGTCCGCATGGCGCCGGTTTCCACCTTGGCCTTCGTCCTCGGCAAGACCGTGCCGTACCTCGTGATGTCACAGATCGGCGCCGCCGCCATCCTGGTGGCGGCGATGTACTTCTTCGATCTGCCCATGCGCGGGTCGTGGATCGCGTTGATGGCCGTCCTCGCCGTGTTCCTGCTGGGCGCGCTGGGCACCGGGCTCGCCATCTCGACGATCGCCGACACGCAGCAGGTGGCCTTCCAGGCCGCGGCCCTCGTCGCCATGCTGCCCACGCTGATCCTCTCCGGCTTCATCTTTCCCATCGCCAGCATGCCGCTGTCGCTGCAGTACGTGACCGCGATCGTGCCGGCGCGCTATTTCCTCACTGCGCTGCGCGGCATCGTGCTGAAGGGACGCGAGCTGTCGACGCTGGGCGAACCGCTCGGCGCGTTGGCCCTCTACGCAGCCGTGGCGCTTGGCGTCTCGGCTCTCCGGCTGCGGCGGCAATGAGACGCCGGATTCTCGCTCTGGTCCGGAAGGAGTTCATCGAGCTGCGCAAGAGCCCGCAGTTGCTCCGGATCGTGATCATCGCGCCGGTGGTCCAACTGACGCTTCTCGGCTACGCGGCCACGACCGACGTCCGTGACGTGCCGGTCATCGTCGTGGACGGCGATCGCTCCAACGAGAGCCGGCGCTTGATCGAGCACGTCGCGGCGTCCCCATACTTCGACATCGTGCGCGAGGAGCTCACGCCGGACGCGGTCGACGAGGACCTCCAGCGCGGCCTCGCCTGGCTGGCCATCGTCATTCCGCCCGGTTTCGGCGATCGGCTGGCGGCACCGCCTGCCGAGACCGGCGGGCGCGCGGCCGTCCAGGTGATCGCCGACGGCACCGACGCGAACTCGTCCGGCGTCGCGCTGGCCTACGTCCAGGGGCTCGTCGGGCAGTACAACGCGCTCACGGCGGCCCCTGACGGGGCGCCGCCCGTCATCGACAGCCGCGTGCGCGTGTGGTTCAACGCCGAGCTCCACAGCCGGAACTTCATGATCCCCGGCGTGCTGGCGATGCTGCTCATGCTGATCACCGCGAACCTGACGTCGATGGCGATCGTGCGCGAGCGCGAGGGCGGGACGCTCGATCAACTGAACGTCACGCCCATCGGCCGGTGGGAGCTGATTCTGGGCAAGCTGCTGCCGTACGCGCTCGTCGGCTTCGTGGACGTGCTGCTCGTCGTCGCCGTGGCAGTGGGGTGGTTCGACGTGCCGTTGCGCGGCAGCCTGTGGCTCCTGCTGGGCGCCAGCCTGATCTACCTGCTCTGTACGCTCGGCCTCGGCCTCTTCGTGTCGACCATCTCGGCCACGCAGCAGCAGGCCATGATGACCTCGACGTTCTTCTTCCTGATCCCGATGATGTACCTCTCGGGATTCGTGTTCCCGATCGAGAACATGCCTCGTGTGATTCAGGTGGTGACGACGCTCATCCCGCTGCGATACTTTCTGGTGATCGTGCGCGGCATCTTCCTCAAGGGCGTCGGGTTCGACGTGCTCTGGCCGCAGTTCGCGGCGCTCGGCGCCTGGGGAACGGTCGTCCTGAGCCTGGCGGCCGCGCGGTCGCGCAAACGGGTGTGACAGATGCAGGTGCACGTGGGGACGTCCGGCTACAACTACCCGGAGTGGCGCGGCAGCTTCTATCCCGAGCGCTATCCGAGCGCCAAGATGTTCGGTTTCTACGCCGAACGGTTCCGCACGGTCGAGATCAACGCGACCTTCTACCGCATGCCCACCGTCAAGACGACGACGGCGTGGCGTGAGCAGGCGCCGGCCGGCTTCCGCTACGCGCTCAAGGCGCCGCGGCGGATCACGCACGACCGGCGGCTGAAGGACTGTGCCGACCTCGCCTCGGTCTTCGTCGAGAGCGCGCGAGCGCTCGGCCCCACGCTCGGTCCGCTCCTGTTCCAGTTGCCGCCGAACCTCAGGGCGGACGCCGGTCGCTTGTCCGCATTCCTGGACGTGCTGCCGGCCGATCTCGAGATCGCGTTCGAGTTCCGGCACGACTCGTGGTTGACCGACGACGTCTACGGCGCCCTGACCGCGCGACGCGCCGCCCTCTGCATCGCCGATTTCGGAGATCGCACGACGCCGATCGTGACGACCGCGCGGTACGGATACTTTCGGCTGCGCGACGAAGGCTACGGCCCGGCGGACCTCGAGCAGTGGGCCGACGTCGTGGTCGCAGGTGCGGACGCCTGGGATGCCGCGTACGTGTATTTCAAGCACGAGCAGGAGGGCAAGGGACCGGAGTTCGCACGCCTCTTCACCGCCGCGCTGGCCGCTCGCGGGATCACCGTCACATGACGCTCGAGAGGAAATCGATCGCGGCGCGCTCGGCCCAGTAACGGTCTCCCTGATCGTCCGCGGCGCCGATGTACGCGCAATGCCCGCCGTGCGGCGTCACCAGCACCCGAACGTGCGGGTTGTCCCGCACCGCGGGTTCGTCGAACTGGGCGACCGGCACGAACGGGTCGTCGGCCGAGGTGAGGATCAGCGACGGGATGCGGATGCGATCGATCACCCGCAATGCGCTCGCGCGCTCGTAGTAGGTCGCCGCATCGCCGAACCCGTGCGACGGCGCCGTGTACACGTCGTCGAACTTCCGGATCGTCCAGACGCGGCCGAGCGGCGCGAGGTCGAAGGCGCCGGGCCAGAGCGCCGCCTTGCGGCGCATGCGCGCCTTGAGATTGCGCACGAAGTTGAATTGATAGGCGATGTTGCGGGGACGCTCGATGGCGCGCACGCACCGATCGAGATCGATCGTTGGACAGATCGCCGCCACCGCCCGGACGAGCGGCGGCGAGGTGCCTGCCAGTTCGCCGGCCAGCTTCATCGTCAGATTGCCGCCGAGCGAGTAGCCGATGATGCCGAAGCGGCGGATGCCGTCCACCGCCGCGACCTGTTCGATCACCGCCCGAGGATCCGCCGTCAGCCCTGAATGGTAGAGGCTCGGCGTCAGCGCCTCGGTGCCGCCGCAGTTGCGCTGATTGAGCAGCACGACGTTCCAGCCGCGGCGCCACGCCTTGCTGGCGAGCCCGCGCATGTAGTGCACGCGGCTCGAGCCCTCGAGGCCATGCAGCGCGACGAGGGCGGGACGGGCGGCGCGGTCGGCCTGCCAGTAACAGTGCGCGAGCACCTGGGTGTCGGCGGCCACGCGGAACAGCCGCGCTTCCGGCTCGGGCAGCCCGGGAAACTGCCGCCGGCCGACCCACGCCACGACCGTCATGACGTGGCCATTCCTCAGCCGGCGATGCGGCGTGAAGTGCGGCGGCGTCCAGACCGCCGCGGCGGGAGGATCAGCGAAGCCGGTAGACGACGAACTGGTCATTGCGATAGGCCACCGGGAAGTCCAAAGGGCGCTCGGCGGTCGCGACGAGCACGTCGAGATCGTACCGAACGGCGAGCCGGCGGATGTCGGCGCTCGACAGCGCGGCGAACCCGGCGAGTGCCGCCTGGCGCTCGGCCACCGCGAGCGCGACGTCTCGATCGTACAACGCCATCGCCGGATCCTTCCCGGCGTCGAGCAGCGTATCGCGCGCGGCGGCGATCCGCACGCTCGCGCCGTAGACCAGGCTGTGCTCGGGATCCGCGAGCACGTGGATCGACGCCGGCTGCGCGCGAAGCCAGCGCATCGCGTCGGACCACGGCGTCGCTGGCAGCGACGCCTGCACGAGCCGGCGATCGGCTTCGACGGACGTGACGTAGTACCCCCGCGCGGCGGCCACGAGCACGAGCGCCGCCACCAGTGCGCGCCGTGCCGCCGGCGGCCAGCGGCGTCCAGCGTCGCCGAGCAGCCACCACCCGACGTAGCAGACCGTCACGACGTCGAGGAGCCAGAAGACGCGATTGACCTGAAGCTGTACGGCGAGCGCAACGCCATACGCCGTGAACGGCACCGAGACGAGAAAGATGAAGGTGAGCGCCAGCAGCCCCGCGACGAGCGCGGCTTCGCCCGGCGCCGTCGCCGCGCGGAGGCGGCGTCGACGATGGACGAGGACGATCACCGCCGGATAGAGCAGGTTCGCGATCCACGCGGATGCCGGCCATGCCGCGGGAAACAGGTAGTCGCGATCGGCGAGCACGGCCAGCCATGGGGCGTCCATCCGGCCGAGCGTTCCGCTCGCTGCCGCGAGGACGATCGCCGCGACGAACGCGGGTACGAGCCAGGCCGCTGCGCGCCGGCCTGCCGCGCCTGCGCTCTGCCACCACCAGGCCGCGATCAGCGCCGCCGCGAACCACAGGCCCGTGCTGGTGTGGATGACCAGGGCTGCGAGCAGCCAGAGTCCAGCGGTTCGGAATCGGCCGCGCAGGATCGCCGCGAGGACGGCGACGCCACAGGCGAACGCGAGCATCCGCGGGTGCATGTAGCCTTCGAGCGAGTTCGCGCCGGTCTTCGTGATGCGATGCCGCAGCGTGAGCAGCGTCACGGCAGCGGCCGTGGCGAGGCGATCGGCGCCGAGGCCGCGCATGAGTGAGACCGCCGCGCCGAACAGCACGACGAGGGTGACCGCGTAGGCGAGCCCGAAGGCGATCGGCAGGCTGCCGCCACAGGCGCGCGCGATGCCGGCGAGCACGGGGCCGCCGGTCCACAGCCGCATCTGCGGGCCGAGCAGCGCGCGGTCGCGCGGAAACAGCGAGTCGTTCAGCGTGAGCTCGACGGCCGGGACGTAGAACGCCTGGTCGGAGACGCCGAACCGGTAGCCGCCGGAATTGGCCGTCGCCAGCACGGCGAACAGCAGCGCCGCCAGCGCGGCCGCCGGGACGAGCTTCACCTACGACTCGTCGGCCGTCGGGCCGTAGAGCGGCGGCAGCGGCACGCCCAGCAGCCGCAAGTACACCGTCAACTGGCCGCGGTGATGGATGACGTGATGCAGGAGGTAGTGACGCAGCGCCGAGAACCTGGGCGTGCTCAAGAGGACCTGATCGCCGCGGCGCAGCGTCCACGGCGCATGGAGCTCTCCGTCGGTCATCGCGACGAGCGACCGCCGAACGTTCGCGACGTTGCCGTCGAACGTCGCGAGCGCCTCCTGCACGGACACCGCGGGCGCTCGCCGGGTGCCGGCCTCGACGCCGGCCAGATCGTAGCCCGGCTGATCGAGGATCTGCTGTCCCCAGCGGGGGAGGCTGGCGAGATGCGTCACGAGCCCGCCGAGCGAGAACGAGCGCTCGTGGGGCCGCCACTCCAGCGACGCCTGCGGCGCGCGTTCCATCACGTGGCGGGTCGCGGCGAGCTCGTGATCGAGGTCGGCGAGCAGCGACTCGCGCATCAGCGCCTGGCTATCGGCCAAAGTTCACCTTCGGCGCCGCTTCGGCGCTCGTCGGCGCGTCGAAGTACGGGTACTCCTTGAACCCGAACATCGACGCGGTGATGTTCGACGGAAACCGGCGGCGGAGCGTGTTGTACTCCTGGATCCGCTCGTTGTAGCGCATTCGCTCGGTCGCGATGCGGTTCTCGGTACCGGCCAGCTCGTCGCGCAGACCGAGAAAGACCTGGTCGGACTTGAGCTGCGGGTAGTTCTCGACGACGACGAGCAGGCGGGCGAGCGCCGAGGACTCCGCGTTGGCCGCGGCGATCTTGTCGGCGGGTGTGGTGGCGCCGGCCATCTTCGCGCGCGCGTCGGCAACGGCCTGGAAGACGTCGCGCTCCTGCTGCGCGTAGCCCTTCACCGTTTCGACCAGGTTGGGTATGAGGTCGTTGCGCCGCTGGAGCTGGTTCTCGACCTGGCCCCACTGCGCCTTGATGGCTTCCTCCTGGGTCGTGAACTGGTTGTACGAGCAGCCCGATCCGCCGACCAGTGCGGCCACCAGCGCGCCGGCGGCCGTCCATCGCCGAAGTCCGTCGATCCTCGTCATGTCATCGCTCCTTGTCTCGCCGCGAGCCGCAATCGCCACGGCCCGGCGGACGATATCGTGCGTGCTGCGGGTGCGCTGGCGTCGCCAGCGGCGCGCGGCGCGTCACCAGCCACCGGAGGCGCCGCCGCCTCCGCTGCGGCCGCCTCCGAATCCTCCGAACCCGCCGCCGAACCCGCCGTCCCGATGTCCGCCGCCGAACCCGCCGCCGAATCCGCCGAGCCCGCCGTACCAGCCACCGCCGCCCCAGGGCTGCGTCGGCCAGCCTCCGCGACGCCGGATCGAAGGCCCGCCGCCTCCGCGACGGATGGCGCCGATGATCGCGAGGAGCACGACGACCATGATGATCACGTGCGCGAGCGACAGGCCGCCACCGCGATCGGCCACCGGCTCCGGCGGCAGATCGGTCAGCGTCACGTTCCGGCGGTCGGCAATCCGCTGGATGATGCGCGTGGCGCCGGCGAGCAGGCCGGCGCCGTACTCGCCCTCGCGAAACGCCGGCAGCATCGTTTGCCGGATCGTGTCTCCGGCGAACCCGTCGGTCACGAACTCCTCGAGCGCGTAGCCGACCTCGATTCGCACGCGCCGCTCGTTGACGGCGAGGACGATCAGCAGGCCGTTGTCCTCGTTGCGCGCTCCCGGGCCGGAGCGTTCGAAGACCTTGACCGCATATTCCTCGATCGATCCATACGGTGCGAAGGTCGGCACCGTCAGCACGACGACCGCGTCGCCCGTCGCGCGCTCGAGCACGCGGATCCGGCGATCGAGCTCCGCCGCACTGCCGGGATCGATGACGCGTGCGAGGTCGGTCACCGGCTCGGTGAGCGTGGGCAGCGACTGCGCGAGCGTCTGCGATGCCGTCAGGACGGCGGCGGCCGCGAACAGGCACGCAGCCCAGCGCCGTGGGCTGGCGGACCGCCACCCGGGCCGGTTGCTCATGATTCGATCGACCACCGATCGACGAACGACCAGAGCTGCTCGGCCGCCGCCAGATAGTCCGGCAGGCGCCGCACGAGATGGCGAGCCTGCTCGGGCGCGTCGTCGAGCGCGAGCACCTCGTCGACGAGCGCCGCGGGCAGGCCGGCGACCCGCGCCCCGGCCTGCGCGAGATCGTGTTCGTGGTGAACGCCGTGCAGGCGCGCGACGTTCGCGAGCACGGCGCGAAGCGGCTTCGCCGACTCCACGAGCAGCCGTGCGAGCGCCGCGTCGCGCCCGCGGGCGTGCAGCCAGCCCTGACGCAGGTGGATGAGATGACCTTTCGCCTGCACCTCGCACGCGCGACGAAGCTGTTCCGGTGGCACGACCGCTTCGGCGAACGGCGGTGTGCCGACGATGACGGCATGCCGGTTCATCAGCGCCTGGTACTCCACCGGAAACGTATCGAGCGAGCGCCGAAACTCCTCGGGCGTGAGCAGCAGCGGCGTCTCCAGGCCGTCGCGCTCCCACGCGTCGACGAGCGGCGTGAGGGCCTCGAGATCGGCTGCCTCGATCGGGTGCGCGAACACGACGCTCGACGCAGGACCGGTCGCGACGACCGCGACGAGCCGATCGTCGAAGACTCGGCGGCAATCGGCCGCAAGCGTATCGAAGGTGCGCCGGGCGGAGGGCGTGAGCGTCAGCGTGGGAGACACCCCGTCATTCTAGCGGGTGTCACGGTTGCACCACCTGGCGCAGTCCGTCGCGGATCGGCGACGCGACGACGGCGTGACATCCGCGTGTCGCGCGCCCGAGCGCGCGAACGCCGAGCCGGCGAGGTCAGAAACACGGGACGCGCACGCGATCACTTCAGTAGGATTGTGCCGTGCGTCTTCGCGTTCTCAAGGTGGGCTGCTTCGGCGGCGGTACCGGGCTGCCGAGCCTGCTCGGCGGCCTCAAGCGCAATCCCTGGGTCGACCTGCACGCGATCGTCACGATGTTCGACAGCGGTGGCTCGTCGGGACAACTGCGCGACGAGCTCGGGGTGCTTCCGCCGGGCGACGTGCTGCGCTGCGCGCTCGCGCTCGCGCGCAACGAGCGCGAGGCGCGCCGCATCCTCCTCACGCGGCTGACGATGCTCGAGAACGGCCGGCTGGCGGGCCATACCGGCGGCAACCTGCTGCTCTCGATGATGGAGCAGTACACGCACGGCGACTTCCTCGCCGCGGTCGACGGCCTGCGCGCCCTGCTCGGCTGCCGCGGCCGCGTCTGGCCCATCACCGGGCAGCAATCCACGATTTGCGCGGAGTACCAGGACGGGTTCGTCAGCCGCGGCGAGGTCGAGGTCGATGCCGGGCAGGCCGGCGGCCGGCCGATCCGCCGGCTGTGGCTCGAACCGCCCGTCCAGATCCACCCGTCGGCCGCCAGCGCCATCCGGTCGCTCGATGCCGTCGTCGTCGGCCCCGGGAGCTTCTTCACGAGCCTCCTGCCGATCTTCCTGGTCCAGGGCTGCCGGGAGGCGCTTGCAGACGTCCGCGGTCCGATCGTCTACGTCGCCAACCTGCTGACCGAAGGGCAAGGCATGGCGACCTTCACGGCGGGGCAGGCGATGTCGCAGTTGGCGGACGCCATCGGCCGGCCGATCGACGTCGTGATCTTCAACAACGCAACGCCCGCCGATGCGAACGTGCTGGCGCAGTATGCGCGCGAGCACAAGACGCCTCTGCCGCTCGGTGAGCTTCCCGCGACCTGCCGGCTGATCGAAGGCGCGTTCTGGCGCCGCGCGATCGCGCGGCACGATCGGCGCCGGCTGCACGCCGCCGTGTGGGTGGCGCTGGCCGATTTGCTGCTGGCGTGACGTCGGCGGCGCGCGCGCTGGCGGCGTTTCGCTCGCTACCGCGATTTCGGCTTGCGCGGCGTGCTTCGCTTGCGCGGCGCTGATGCGGACGTCTTCACCGTGGGACGCCGAGCCGAGCCCATCGTCGACGAGCGTGACGTCGGCGGCGCGGCGGCCGCCGCGCGTCCGGTCTTGAGCGCCACGGCCTTGTCGATGATCTCCTGCAGCATCCGGCCGGTCTCGCCGCCGCTGGCTGGCCGGTGGCTGTGCCAGATCGCCGGATCGTCGGCGGCGAGGATATCGGCGAAATCGCCGCCGCTCTTGACGCTCAGCGGCGCGAACGTCGTGATGTCCACGTCGCCCGCCCAGTCGTCGCGGTGTTTGATGAGGAGCCAGCTCCGGCCGTCGCCCCGCGACCCGCCGTAGCCGCGGGTGCGGACGAGCGCCCAGGAGCCTTTCAGCTTGTAGCCGTCGAGGCTGAACTTCAGATCGCCTTTGGCGAGCGCCGCGCCGACGTCCGCGACCTCGGGCACCCAGGTGCCGGTGTCCCACAGCATCACGATCCCGGCGCCGTAGCCTTCCGGAATCACGCCCTCGAACGTGCCGTACTCGACCGGATGATCCTCGACGTGCATCGCGAGCCGCTTCACCGTCGGGTCGAGCGATGGTCCTTTCGGGACGGCCCACGAGAGCAGCACGCCGTCGTGCTCGAGGCGCAGGTCGTAGTGGAGATGGCTGGCCAGGTGCTTCTGCACGCAGAAGAGCAAGCCCTCGGATCGCCGCCGCCCAGGTCCGCCGGACGGTTCCGGCGATCTCGCGAAGTCCCGTTTGCGCCGGTATTCGTCAAGTGGCATGGCGCCTACTTCACGCCGCCCATCAGCGCCGTGAGGGGCCGCCGGCACAGGAACATCACGACGCCCGCCGCGATCGGCAGGAGGGCGACGGCGACGAGCAGCCGATCGAGCGGCATCGATTCGTAGAACGACGCGGCGTGGCCGCCGAGCAGGTTGCCCACGGAGGCTCCGAGGAACCAGACGCCCATCATCAGGCCCACGATCCGTTCGGGCGCGAGCTTCGTCATGGAGCTGAGGCCGACCGGGCTGAGGCACAGCTCCGCGAGCGTGTGGAGCAGATACGTCAGGAACAGCCACGTGACGCCCACCTTCGCGCCGGTCGCGGCATCCTGGGCGGCGGGCACGAGCACGAGAAAACCCGCGCCGACGCCCACGAGGCCGATCGCGAACTTCGTCGGGCTCGCCGGCTGTCGATCGCCGAGCCTCACCCAGAGCCACGCCAGCAGCGGCGCGAAGATCAGGATCAGGAGCGAGTTGAGCGACTGCCACCAACTGCTCGGGAACGCGAGGCCGACGATCTCGTTGCGCGTGCTGCGATCGGCGAAGAGATTCAGCGTCGACCCGGCCTGCTCGAACACCGACCAGAAGAGCGCGGCCGCGACGAAGAACACGCCGATGATGGCGAGCCGCTTCCGTTCGACCGGCGTCCAGCCGCCGCCGAGCAAGAGCCAGGTGAAGAACGCGACGGTCACGACGAGCAGCGCGTAGCTGTAGGCGTCGGTGATGTCGCTGGCGCTCGCGCCCGTGATCCCGCTCGCGAGCACCACGCCGATCACGACGAGCGCGGCGAGCCCGCCGCCCAGCCATGCCGACGCTCGACGCTTCAGCGCGGGAGAGGGCGGCACGGCGGGATGCTGTCCTGCCGTGCCGAGATAATGCCGTCCCACGACGTATTGGATCAGCCCCAGCGTCATCCCGACGCCGGCTGCGCCGAACGCCCAGTGCCAGGCCGCATTCGGATCGAGCCCCCAGCCTGCGAGCCGCGCCCGGAACGCGTCGCTCTGCGCGAGGTATCCCGTGATGAGCGGCCCGAACAGCGCGCCGAGGTTGATCCCCATGTAGAAGATCGAGAACGCCGCGTCGCGCCGCACGTCCTGCTGGCCGTACAGTTGGCCGACGATGACGCTGATGTTGGGCTTGAGGAGGCCCGTGCCGAGCACGATCAGCAGCAGGCCGAGGTAGAAGCTGACGGCGGCCGGCACCGCGAGCGCGAAGTGGCCTGCGGCAATCAGCACGCCGCCGGCGAACACCGCGCGCTGCTGGCCGACGAGCCGATCGGCGATCCAGCCGCCCGGCAGGCTCATGAGGTAGACGAGCGACGTGTAGGTGCCGTAGATCGCCGCGGCGGTCGCCGTGTCGAGGCCCATGCCGCCCGACGACGCCGCCGCCGTCATGTACAGGATGAGGAACCCCCGCATCCCGTAGTAGCTGAACCGCTCCCACATCTCGCTGAAGAACAGCGTGGCGAGTCCCCGGGGGTGCCCGAAGAACGCGCGATCGGCCGCCGCCTCGCCGAGACCGGAGGCGGGCATCAGCCGGCCGGAGGCGCTGGCGTTCACGGCTGGACGTATCCGGGCGGCAACGTGCCGGCACCGCCGAACAGGAACTCCTCCATCTGCTGCGTGACGAGCGTCTGCGCCTCCTTTTGGAAGGGGAGCAGCCGGTACTCGTTCAGGATCATCTTCATCCGCTCTTCCCACATCTCCCACGCCTCGCGCGAGATGTGATCGTAGATGCGGCGTCCCAGCTCGCCGGGCCACGGCGGGGCGTCCAGACCCGGCAGCTCCCGCTGGAGCTTCGCGCAGAAGACCGTCCGTTCGGCCGAATCCGGAGATGCCATAATCGAATCACCTTCTGTCCGCATGATGGGCAATGTCCGCATCTTATCCGAAACGCGCGCGGGTCTCGGCGGCGCGAGCGGCGCGATGACCGCCCTCGGTCGGCTGCTCGTGGCCGTGCTGTGCCTCTCGGGCGTGGCGGCGCCGAGCGTGGCCAGCGCGCAGTACTTCGGGCGCAACAAGGTTCAGTACCGCACGTTCGACTTCCAGATCCTCCGCACCGATCACTTCGACATCTACTACTACCCGGAAGAAGCCGACGCCGCGCGCATCGTCGCGCGCCTGGCCGAACGGTGGTACGACCGGCTGTCGCGGTTCTTCAGCCACGAGCTGCGAGGGCGGCAGCCGCTCATCCTGTACGCCGCGGCGGCGCACTTCCGCCAGACCAATGCCGTCGAAGGGCTGATCGGCGAGGGCACGGGCGGCGTGACCGAAGGGCTCAGGCGGCGGGTGGTGCTGCCAATGTCGGGCTCGCTCGCCGAATCCGATCACGTGCTCGGGCACGAGCTGGTGCACGCGTTCCAGTTCGACATGACGGGCGCCGATCCGCGCGACATGGCCGGCGAGGCGCCGGGCATCCTCGCCTTTCCGCTCTGGTTCGTCGAGGGCATGGCGGAGTACCTGTCGCTCGGGCCCGCCGACGCGCAGACGGCGATGTGGCTGCGGGATGCCGCGCTGCGCGAGGCGCTGCCCCACATCCGCGATCTCGACGATCCGCGCTACTTCCCCTACCGGTGGGGCCATGCGTTCTGGGCCTACATCGGCGCGCGGTTCGGCGATCGCGCGGTCGCCTCGCTGATCCGATCCGCCGCCAACCCCCGCTTCGATCTCACCGGCCTGGCGCGGCAGCTCGGCACCGATCCCGACACGCTCACGGCCGACTGGCACGCGGCGATCCGCGCGCGCACGCAGGCGGTCGCCGACGAGATGCCGCCGGTCGCGAGCCGCCTCCGGCGCATCATCGAGGTGCGCCAGCCCGGCGCGCGTTACAACGTCGGGCCGGAGCTCAGCCCCGACGGCCGGCGCGTGGCCTTCTTCTCCGAGCGCGATCGGTTCTCGATCGACCTCTACCTCGCGAACGCCGATACCGGACGGATCGAGCGCCGGCTGCTGAAGACCGCCACCGATCCGCACTTCGACAGCCTCGAGTTCATCAGCTCGGCCGGCAGTTGGAGCCCGGACGGCCGCACGCTCGCCCTCACCGCGATGCGCGGCGGCCGCCCCGTGCTCGTCCTGATGGATCCTCGCTCCGGCCGCATCACGGCCGAGCTGCCGCTCGGCGGGCTCGACGACGCGTCGAACCCGGCGTTCGCGCCGGACGGCCGGTCGATCGTGCTCTCGGGAAACGCCGGCGGGCTCACCGATCTCTATCTGATGTCGCTCGAGACGCGGGCGATCGATCGGCTCACGTCCGATGCGTTCGCCGACGTCGAGCCGTCGTTCACCCCGGACGGCCGCACGATCGTGTTCACGACCGAGCGCTTCACGACGGACCTCGACACGCTGCAGCTCGGCTCGCTGCGTCTCGCCGCGATCGACGTCGCGACCCGGGCGGTCCGGCCGATCGCGGCGTTCCTCACGGGCAAGCACGTGAGCCCGCAGGTGACGCGCGACGGCGCGCACGTGCTGTTCGTGGGCGATCCCGACGGCATCAGCAACGTCTATCGCGTGCCGATCACGGGCGGGCCGGTCGAGCAATGGACCGCGGTGCCCACCGGCATCGCCGGCATCACGTCGACCAGCCCGACGCTGAGCGTGGCGCCGCACACCGGGCGAATCGCGTTCAGCGTCTTCGAGCACGACGGACACGCGCTGTACCTGCTCGATCCCGACGACGTCCTGGTGCTCGTGCCGCCGCCGGCGAACCAGGTCGCCGCCATGCTGCCCGGACGATCGGCGCCGACCGGCGACGTCAGCCGGCTGCTGGGCGATCTCGCGCGCGGCCGGCCGCCGGCGGCCGCGCTCACCGACGGCGAGCCGTACGAGCAGCGGCTGAAGCTCGACCAGATCGGACAGCCCGTACTCCAGGCCGCGGTCTACCAGGGCGGATGGACGTCGTTCCAGGGCGGGTTGTCGGCGTCGTTCAGCGACATGCTCGGCGACCGGCTGCTCGGCGTCGGCGCGCAGGTGGGCGGCGCCGGATCCTGGGCGGACATCGGCGGCGGGCTCGTCTACGTCAGCCGGAGGCACCGGTGGAACTGGGCAGCGTCCGGCGGCGTGTCGCCGTATGCGCTCGGATTCCTCACGCGGGTGGACGCGAGCAGCCAGATCACCGTCGAGGAGGTCATCGAGCGGCAGACCTGCCGGTGCGCGGAGGCGGCGGCGTCCTTTCCGTTCAGCACGTCGACGCGTGTCGAGGTGGCCGGCGCGCTCCAGGCGCTCTCCTTCAGCCGCGAGGTGCGCACCTCCACCTACGATCCGTCGACGCTGCAGCGCGTCTCGACGAGCGTCGATCGGCGGCCGAGCGGCGATCCGCTGTACCTGGGTGTCGGCAGCGTGGCCCTCGTGCGCGACTCGTCCTACTTCGGGGCGACGGCGCCGCTCTACGGCATGCGGTCGCGCGTCGAATGGGGACGCAGTACCGGATCGCTGCGCTACTCGACGCTGCTGATGGACTGGCGCCGGTACTTCATGCCGGTGCGCCCGATCACGATCGCCGTCCGCGGGCTGCACTACGGGCGCTACGGACGCGACAGCGACTCGGATCGCCTCATTCGCCTGTACGCCGGCTATCCCGACTTCGTGCACGGCTACGGCGTGGGATCCTTCCGGCCGAACGACTGCCCGTCGGGCGGCGCGAGCGGCGACTGCGCGGTGTTCGATCGGCTGATCGGCAGCCGGCTCGCCGTCGCCAACATCGAGGTTCGGGCGCCGCTCAAAGGGCTGTTCACCGGCGAGCTGGAATACGGCGCCGTCCCGATCGACGTGGCCGCGTTCTTCGACGCGGGCGTCGCCTGGACGGCGACCGACCGGCCCAGCTTTCTCGGCGGGTCGCGCGGCGTCGTGCGCAGTGCCGGCGGCGCCGTACGCGTCAACGCGTTCGGTCTCATCGCGCTCGAAGTCGCCGCGTCGCATCCGTTCGACCGCTTCGAGCGCGGCGTCCGCTGGCAGGTGTCGATCCTTCAGGGATTCTGAGCCGGTGCGCGCTCGTCAGCGATCCGCGCCCGGGTGGACAGCCGGCGCAGGATCGCCAGGGCGGCGGCCAGCAACGCGGTGGCGATCAGCGCGGCCGCCGCGATGGGAAGCGCGCGCAGATACACCAGGTACAGCCACCAGAAGTCGACTGAAAGACAGCCGGTCGCCGAGCGAGCCGCCGGCCGCCGACGCGGCGGGAACGGCCGGAAGCGGCGCGCGTCCGGTGAGGTACCGCACCTTGGCCGGCAGCAACTGGACGGCGTGCCGCGACGAGACTGCTCGCGACGTGCCCGGACAGCCGAAGCGCGAGGATAAACGCGAAGCCGACGGCGATGGCAGCCGGCACGGTGCTGGCGGCGGCGACGAAGGCTTTCGGCAGCGTGTCGGCGCCGGCGGACGCCAGCCGCACCGTCTGGCTCGCGACGCGGCCCCAGCCAGATGAACGGCACGTCGAAGAGCGTCTGGCCGATGCCGAACGGCGTGTAGCAGAGGCCGTCGATGCCTCGCCAGTCCTCGTTCGAATAGGCCGGCGGCACGTCGAGCGCGCCGCGATCCAGGATCGCCTTTCCCTGCTCGTACACCGCCACGGCGTCTTCCGCCGTCGAACGCGCGATGTAGTCCAGCCACACGGCTGCCGCGGGCGCGAGCGCGAATCGAGACGCCGCAAGGCCCTCCGGCGAGGCGCCGGACGCACGAGTCATCGCACCTCGACGCGCGTGACCATGACGCCGAGATCGCGCGTGTCCGGCACGCCGAGCAGCGCGTGAGGATTCCAGGTCGGCACGCGCAGCCGCAGGCGCGGCGGGTCGCCGGGCGCGCGCGTCGTGACCGGCAGCGCGAACGCGTACGGCCTGACGTCGCTCGTCACCGTCACGGTGCCGACCGCCACGTCGTCCAACGCCACCTCGACCGACGCCGGCGGTGCCGAGCCCGGCCGGCCGCCGTTCGACATCCACACGGTGAGCTCGTGCGGCGCGCCCGCCAGTCCCGCGACGACGACGAACGACTGCGCGCCGGTCCAGCGGAACGGCACGCCATCGTCGGAACGCTCGCGGGCGTAGAACCGCACGACGTTCAGATCGTCGAGGCCGCCGACGTCGATCGTCACGCGTGCGGCCGTCGCGCCGTGCGACGTCGAGAGCCGGTAGAGGCCGTACTCGAAGTCCTTGCGCCGGACGCCCGACGGGTACGCGTTCCACGCGGACGCGTACTCGGGCACGGTGAAACGTTCGCCGGAGAGAGGCGTCGCCACGAGCCGATCGCTCAGCAGGTCCGAGCCGCCGCCGCCGAGGAAGAGCACGCGGTCGTAGCGCGCCGAGGCCCAGTCCACGAAGGCGTACATCGGCAGGCGGGGCGGCACGACCGAATCCAGGACGAGCACGTGCTTCGCGTAGATGTACGCGAGCGGCGTGGCGAGCACGTGCAGGTCCGAGCCCGCGTTCCGCGACTCGACGAGCAGCAGGTCACGATCGCCAATCTCCGACGCGAGCCGTTCCAGACGCGGGATCAATCCCGCGTACTCCACGTGCCGCCAGACCGGGCTCGTCTGCTGCCACATGTGCCAGCCGACGAACGTCACGAGGACGGCGAAGATCGCCGTGGCGACGGCCGGGCGGGCGGGCGGCCACGACCCGACGTCGTCGTGCACGATGGCACCCGGGCGAAACCACGCGGCGGCCCATCGTGAGAGCCGATCCGCGACGTAGGCGACGCCGAGCATGGCGCCAGGAAGGATGAGCGCGAGAAACCGGCGCGCCGCCCAGAAGTGCTCGGGCACGATGCGCGTCTTGTAGAAGAAGAACACGCTGAAGGCGCCGATGGTCGTGATGAGCACCGGCGCCCGCCAGAAGCGCGCGGCCGTCAGCGCGGCGACGCCGGCCACTCCGGCGGCGAGCACCCACGGTCCGACGTACCATCCGAACGATCGAAACGCCATCGCGTCGTGCTCGGCGAGCCGCCCGACCTGTTGCCGGAAGAAGTACGCGTAGATCGCCAGCGCGGCGAAGGTCAGCGCGAGCCCTGGCGGGACCGTTCGGCGCACCGCGTTCCGAGTGGCCTCCCATCGGAAGGCGAGCCTCGCGAGGAGCACGAGGCCGGCGATGGCCGCCAGCCCGAGCAGGCCGTGATCGCGCGTGAAGATCAGCGGGTAGGCGGAGTAAGCCTGCATCGGGCCGCGCAAGTAGACGTAGCCTGGGATTGCCGTCGCGGCGAGCGCCGCCGCGAACGCGAGGCCGATGCGCTGGCCGACCGCCCTGAGGATCAACGCCACGGCGCAGAAGCTGACGAACGCGAGCACCGCGTCGTAGCGCAGGAAGAGCAGGCCCCCGAGCAGCGCGCCCGCAACCGCCGCGAAGAACACGCCGCCCTGATCGACCGCCCGCGCGAACGCCAGCATCGCGGCGAAGACGAGGGCCAGGAGCACGACCTCGCTGTTCGGATAGCGGCCGAACCAGACCGTCATCACGTTGATCGCCGTGAGCGCCGCGGCGCCGAAGGCCACACGACGTCCCAGCGCGTGGGCAAGCGTGAAGTACACGGCGAGCAGCCCGAGCATCGTCCAGCAGCCGACGGCCTGGCGCGCGCCGCTGAGGCCGTTGAGCCCGTAGCCGATCGCGATGGACGCCGGAAACAGGTGCGGGAACTGGCCGACGACGGTGCCGGTGCGAGGGTCGTCGACGAAGAAGCCCATGAACCGGATGCTGTAGTACCAGGGCTGCTGGTGCGACGGGAAGAAGAGATCGCGCAGCGGTTCCGGAACCGCGCTGACCATCGGGTCCTTGACGAGGAGCGCGCCCCGCTGAGCGATCTGCACGCCCTCGTTGAGGTACGTGCCGGGATCCTTGCCGCCGATCACGTACTCCGATGGCGGGAAGTACAACCAGAGCGCGGCAGCGACGAGCAGCAGCGGCCAGACCGCGCTCCAGCCCGGCGGCGTCGGCCGCGCGGCGAACCGCAGCCGGCGGTTGAACCCGAGCACGGCGAGGCCGACGACGCCGGCATCGATCGCGAGGAGCCGTTCGAACGTGTACCAGCCGCCGAACGCGAGCGCCAGCACGACGGCGAGCGACCAGGCGACGCTCGACACGATGGCCCAGAAGAGCCGCTCTTCCCAGGACAGCGCGGCGCGCGCCGCTTGCGTTCGGCCGGGCAGCCGGAAGAGCACCGCGCCCGGCAGGTAGGCCAGGAGCAGCAGCTCAGCCAGCAGACGGATCATCGGGCCGGATACCCATCGCAGTGGGCGTCAGTCTACTCCGAAGCGCCGCGGCCGCCGGCGGCGTCAGGCGCGTTCAGTGCCGGCCCAGCAGCTCGATCTGCACACGCGCGTCGTTGAAGCAGGCGCCGCCGGCGAAGTCGGTGAGGCTGTCGGGGACGAGCGCCGTCGGGCTCGAGCCGTTGAACGTACTGCGAGCCCAGAGGCCCTTCGGCATCGCCAGTGTGCCGGGCCGGACTTCCGGCGTCACGCTCGCGTGGCATTGCACCTCGCCGAGGTCGTTGAACAGGCGCACCGCATCGCCGTCGGCGATCGATCGCGGCGCCGCGTCGTGCGGATGGATCTTCACCTGGGCGATGGCCGGGCGCAGCTCCCCGAGCGTGGACGAGATCGTGTGCTCGCTGGCCGGCGAGATCAGCGCCAGCGGACAGCGCGCGGTCGCCGGATCCGGCCGATACGCGTAGAGGTCGGCGTCGCGGGCGAGCGAGCCTGGATGGAGCTGGATGCGGCCGTTGGCCGTGCGAGGATGCACGTCCACGAACTGTACCGGCCGTCCGTCATGGGGCGCGGGCACTTGCCCCGCTTCGAGCAGCGCCGTGCCCATGCCCTCCGGCAGCCGCGAGGCGAGATCGATCATCGCGCCCGCCTCGCCGAGCGCGTCGTCGGTGCTCACGCCGAGGCGGAGGCCGAGCTCCCGGAAGACGTCCTGGTTCGCGCGCGCCTCGCCGATTGGCGCGATCACCGGCTGGACGAGATGGAAGTGGTAGGCGCCGTAGCCGCGCGCCACGTCGTACTGCTCCAGGAACGTCGGCGCCGGCAGCAGGAGGTCGGCGAACGTCGCCGTGTCGGTCATGACCTGCTCGTGCACGACGGTGAACAGATCCTCGCGCGCCAGCCCACGCCGCACGCCGTTCTGATTCGGCATCGTCGAGAGCGGATTGCAGTTGTAGACGAACAGCACTTTGATTGGCGGATCGAGCGGCTCCGTCAGCACGCCTCCGAGCTGGTTCATGTTGATGACCCGCGACGCGGGCGCCGGCGTGCCGATGAGCGCTTCGGTGTCGACGCCCCAGGCCGCGGAGTTGCTCATCGTGTAGCCCCCGCCGCGAACGCCGAACTTCCCGGCGATCGCCGGCAGCGCCAGAATCGCGAGCGACGAGGAGCCGCCGTTGCGGTTGCGTTCCTGGCCCCAGCCGCAGCGAATGACCGCCGGAGAGGCCGCCGCGTACCACGCGGCCAGACGTTCGAGGTCCGCGACGGGCACGCCCGCCTCGTCGGCGGCCCGCGCGAGCGGCCAGGCGGATGCGGCGCGGCGAAGCGCGTCCGCACCGTCTGCATGAGCATCGAGAAACGCAAGGTCGGCCTGGCCGTGCTCGAACAGCGCGTTGACGAGCGCGAGCGCCACCGGCAGATCCGTGCCGGGCCGCACGGGCAGGTGCAGGTCGGCCGTCCGCGCGAGCGGCGTCAGCCGCGGATCGATCACGACCAGCCGCGCACCGGCCTGCTGTGCCCGTCGGATGTGGGCCACGAGGTGGATGCCCGAGGCCGAGGCGTTGCATCCCCAGATGACGATGAGCTGGGCGGCGGCGTAGTCGGGGTAGGCGACGCCCGGCATCTTGCCGTACATCGCCAGCGCCGCAGCGCCGGTCGGCGCGGCGCAGACCGTGCGCGCCAACCGCGACGCGCCGATCCGCCGGAAGAAGCGCGCGTCCTCGTAGTCGCTCGTCAAGAGGCCGTTCGAGCCACCGTAGTAGAAGGGCAGCACGGATTCGGGGCCGAACTCGCTCGAGGCCTGCCGAATGCGACCGGCCAGCAGATCGATCGCCTCGTCCCAGGTGAGCCGCTCGAACGACGACGTGCCTTTCGGACCGGTGCGCACGAGCGGATGGAGCAGGCGCTCGCCGCTGTACACGCGCCGATCGAACCGGCGGACCTTCCCGCAGATGTACCCATCGGTCGACGGGGCATGCCGGTTGCCGTCGATCTTGACGATCTCGCCGCGTTCCACCGTGACCGACAGGCTGCACGAGTCCGGGCAGTCGAGCGGGCACGCCGTCGTGACGGTCGATCGCCCCCAGGAACGAGGCGGGCTGATCCGGTCGGTGGCCATGCGCCACAGTGTACGAAGGCGAGCGGCTGAGGGCAAAGGGCGCGGCGAGGGGAAGCGGAGCGGGACGCACTGCCGCCGGGCGCCGAGCGCCGTGCCGCGAGTCTGCGCGTATACTGCGCCGAGCGCGGAGGAGTCGCCCCCATGGCTGATGCTGAACAGGCACCGAAAGACCTGATCGGGTTTCTGGACTTCTATCTCGTCAAGAAGGCGCCGTTTCAGATCCCGGATGGCGCCAGGGAATGGCTGGTCAAGTACGGTCCCTGGATCTCGATCGTCCTGCTCGTGATCCTGCTGCCGCCTCTGCTGGTGGTGCTCGGCATCGGCACCTTGTTCGTGCCGTTCGCCGGCCTCAACTACGCCACCGGCTGGGGGCTCGCCGTCATCGCGCTGCTCGTCCAGGTCGCGTTGCTCGTCATGGCGCTCCCTGGACTGTTCAAACGAAAGATGTCGGCCTGGCGGTTGCTGTTCTACTCACAGCTCGTGGGGATCGTGCACTCGTTGCTGAGCGGCAGCCTCGTCGGTGCCGTGGTGGGCGGGTTGATCGGCCTGTACATCCTTTTTCAGATCCGCCCGCTCTACCACGAGTAGCCGCCGCTGCCGATGGCCGATGCACCCCGGGTTGTCATCATCGGTGGAGGATTCGGGGGGCTGAGCGCGGCGAAGGGCTTGCGTGACGCGCCGGTCGAGGTGCTGCTCATCGATCGGCGCAATCACCACGTCTTCCAGCCGCTGCTCTACCAGGTCGCGACGGCGGCGCTGTCTCCGGGCGACATCGCGTCGCCGATTCGCTGGATTCTCCGCAAGCAGCGCAACGTGCGCGTCTGGCTCGCCGATGTGACCGGCATCGATCCCGCCACGCGAACCGTCAGGCTGGACGATGGCGTGGTCACGTACGACCACCTCATCGTCGCGGCCGGCGTGACCCATTCGTATTTCGGCCATCGGGACTGGCAGCCGTACGCGCCGGGCCTGAAGACCTTGGAAGATGCGCTCGAGATGCGCCGGCGGGTGCTCGTGGCCTTCGAGGAGGCCGAGCGAGCCGCCGATCCGCGCGAGCAGCGCCGCCTGCTGACCTTCGTCGTCATCGGGGGCGGGCCGACCGGCGTCGAGCTGGCCGGCGCGCTGGCGGAGATCTCGCGCCACGCGTTCGCGCACGATTTCCGGGCGATCGCGCCCGAGGCCGCGAGGATCATTCTGATCGAAGGCAGCCCGCGCGTGCTCGGCACGTACCCGGAACCGCTGTCGGCCTACGCGCGATCGGCGCTCGAGCGGCTCGGCGTCGCGGTCTGGACCGACAGCTTCGTCACCGACGTGGCCCCCGGACGAGTGCACGTCGGCGGCGAAGTGATCGAAGCCAGCACGATCCTCTGGGCCGCGGGCATCGAGGCCTCGCCGCTCGGCGCCTCGCTCGGCGCACCGCTCGATCGCGCCGGGCGCGTGCTCGTCGGCGACGATCTCACGGTGCCGGGGCATCCGGAGATCAGCGTCGTGGGCGACCTCGCGGCGCTGAGAGGGGCGGATGGCCAGTGGCTGCCCGGCGTGGCGCAGGTCGCCATCCAGCAGGCGGCACACGCGGCCGCCAACATCGAACGCGCCTTGCGCGGCGAGCCGCGGCAGCCGTTCGCGTACCGCAGCTACGGCAATCTCGCGACGATCGGCCGCAACGTCGCCGTCGCCGACATGCCGCGCTTCCGCATGAAGGGCTATCCGGCCTGGCTCTTCTGGCTGTTCGTCCACCTCGTCAAGCTGATCGGATTCCGCAACCGCCTCTCGGTGCTGGTGCAGTGGGCCGTGTCGTACACGACGTATCAACGATCGGTGCGTCTCATCACGCATCAGGACGCATGACACGCGCGGGAAGGGCCCACGTGCGCGTGTGGGGATGGTTGGCGTCGAGTCTGTTCGCCGCGGCCCTCTTCCTGACGCCGTGGCCGGCCTCCGTCGTCGACGCGCTCTACTCGCGCGGCGTGTACCCGCGGCTGCAGTGGACCCTGACGGCCGCGAGCAACCTCGTGCCGATCGCCGTGATGGACCTGCTGATCGGCGGCGCGACGGCGCTGGCGGTGTTCCGCCTCGTGCGCTTGTTCAACGGCGTCTCGCGCCGAGGCGTGCTCGCGGTGGTCTGGGAGGGGGCGCGGCGCACCGTGCGCGCGGCAGCCGTGGTGGTAGCGCTTTTCATGTGCGCGTGGGGCTGCAACTATCGCCGCCTGCCGCTCGAGTCCCGGCTCGGCAGCGGAGGTGAGTCGGCGACCAGCTCGGCGGCGTTGCGGACGGCGATTGCCGACGCGGGCGCGCTCGCCGCGCGCGTCCGGCCCGCCGCCTCTGCCGCGTCGGTCGAGTATCCGGCGCTCGCCGAGCGGCTCTATCCGCGCCTGAACGCGGCGCTCCGCACGCTGCAGCTCGCGCCGCTCAGCCGCCCTGGCCGTCCCAAGTTCTCGCTGCTGCTGACGCCGTTCTTCACGCGCGCGGGCGTCGACGGCATGGTCAACCCGCTGGCGCTCGAGTCGCTCGTGCACCCCGAGCTGCTGCCGTTCGAGCGCGCGTCCGTGCTCGCGCACGAATGGTCACACCTGGCCGGCCTTGCCGACGAGGCCGAAGCGAGCGCCGTCGGGTTCTTCGCGTGTATGCAGGGACCCGCCGAGCTCGCCTACAGCGGGAGCGTGTACCTGATTCTCGAAGCAGCGGCGGCGCTGCCGCCTGCGGATCGCCGCCACGTCTGGCCCTCGCTCGACGAGAAGGTGCGGGGCGATCTCGAAGCCATCGGCCGCCGGCTGCAGCGCCGGCAGCCGCGCATCCAGCACGCGGCGTCGGAAGTCTACGATCGGTACCTCAAGGCCAACCGTGTGGCCGATGGCACCGCCAGCTACAGCCGCGCGCTCAGGCTGATCCTCGCCGAGCCGATCCGCGCATCGATGACGAGTGCCGGAACGGGACGGCCGTGATCGCCCATCGCCGGCGGCTGTTCACCTGACGGATCGCGCAGCTCTCCTAACACTTCAGGACGCGCCGCAGCACGGGCGGCGTGCGGATTCGCCGACCGGTGCAGTGGTGCTCAGTCGTGGGCGACGGCTCTGAAGGGGCGCAGGTCTCTCGCGATGCGGACCCACGAGAGCATTCGCAGCAGGTAGTAGGTCAGATCGACCTCCCACCAACGGATGCCCTGACGCGTGCTCGACATGTAGTAGTGGTGGTTGTTGTGCCAGCCCTCGCCCATCGTCACGATGGCGAGGACGAAGTTGTTGCGGCTCTCGTCGGGCGTCTGGAATCGGCGCGTTCCCCAGATGTGGGTGAGCGAGTTGATGAGGAACGTGCCGTGGTAGACCGCCACGGTGGACACGAGGAAGCCCCACACGAAGGCCGAGTAGCCGCCGAGCCACCAGATGACCGCGCCGTAGAGGAAGAAGGGCACCAGGTGGAACCGATCCAGCAGGTGCAGCTCGGGGAAGCGGTTGAAGTCCGCGATTCGCTTGGGATCGTAGACGTCGTACTCGTCCGAGAGAATCCACCCGAGGTGCGACCACCAGAACCCTTCGTGCACCGGCGAGTGCAGGTCCGTCTTGCGATCCGAGTGCAGGTGATGATCGCGGTGATGGGCGGCCCACCAGAGCACGCCCTTCTGGCCCGAGGTCTGCGCGAGAAACGCCATCCAGAACTGCCAGAAGCGGTTGAGCTTGTAGGAGCGATGGCTGAAGTAGCGGTGGTAGCCGCCCGTGACGCCGAACATCCTGAGGAAGTAGGAGCCGGCGAACCACGCGATCATCTCCGCCGAGAACGGCACCGTCAGCGCCAGCAGCACCGATGCGTGCAACAGAATGAACGGGAGCATCGATCCCAGGTCGTAACTCTTTCGCTTGATGATTGCCTCAGTCATTCACCTGTTTCCCGGCGCGCCTCACGGCCCTGTCTGCGTCCTTCATCAGGACAAAACCGCATCAGTCTATCATCGCGGGGCATCGGCGGGCATCGGCGGGCATCGGGCGGCGTCGGCCGGCAGCGGGTCGGTGGCTCGGCGGGCAGGCTCGCACCGCGCCGGACCGCGAACGGGTGCGAAGCCGCGCCGATCGGGAGACGGTCAGCGTAGGGTGAGGTCGAGATTCGAGGCAAAAGCGTGCAGCCACGCCTGGATCTTCCGGCGGTGGTCCGGACCGATCAGCAGGAACTGCTTCTGGACGGGCGGCAGCGCCTTCAAGGTGTCCGAGACGTGCTCGTAGTACCCGCCAGTGTGCCGCTCCAACAGCGCCGGCTCGGCATCCTCGGGCACATCGTCGAGCATCGCGATGGCCTCGACGATCGCGTTGTCGAAGTCGCCTGCCGGATGGCCGAGCTCGATGTAGGCCTGGTCGAAGAGCGGCTTGACGTTGACGTAGAGCTGCGCGGCGTCGGCGGGTGAGATCGAGACGAGGGCGCCGACGGCGGCATCCCACCGGGCGTAGCTCTTCGGATCGACGCGCGACGGTGACGCGCCGCTCAACCTCAGCCGCGTTGCGGGCCGCAGCGTCTCGAGCGGGGCGGCCGGCGTCCGGCCGTCGCCAATCTGGACGACGGCCAGCGTCGCGCTTCGCACGAGCCCTTTCGTCGCGAGCAGCCGCGACAGCGTGGGGTGCCGCGACAGGGTCGCGACGAGCTCGGCGAGCAGCGTATCGGACGCGTCGAGCGAGGGCAGGCTGAGGAACTGTCGCTTCGGGCGATTCGAGGCGACCGCCATGTCGGTCGCCGTCGTCGGCGCCGGCGTTGCCGTGGGAGGCTGCGATCGGCCGAGCCACCAGAAGGTGAGCAGCGCGCCCGCCGCGAGCCCGCCAAGCCCCACGACCACCCATCGCCACGGGGACGGCGACGGGGGAGGCGCGGCGCCCGGCGTCAGCGACGCCGGGCGGTCGAGCGGGAGGTCGTCAATCGGCATCAGCGGCCTTTCCCGAGCTTATACCTGGGTTCGACATCGCGCCCGGTTCTGTACAATACTGCCGCCATGACACCAGCGTTGCTCGACGCGATTACCCGTCAGATCGGCGCCGAGTTCGCCGCGGCGTTCTCGTATCTCTCGATGGCCGCCTGGTGCGAGCACCGGCAGTTCATGGGCGCCGGCCGATGGCTCCGGTTGCAGAGCGCGGAAGAGCTCGGCCACGGTACGCGCCTGCTGGATTTCGTGCTCGCGCGCAACCACGCCGTCCGCCTGCCGGGCATCGATCAGCCGCGCAGCGAGTTCCCGTCCATCGTGGAAGTCTTCGAGACGGCGCTCGCGCAGGAAGAGCAGGTCAGCCGCCAGATCGACGCGCTGTACGAGCTGGCGTTCCACGAGAAGGTCTTCGCCGCCATGGCCGAGCTGCAGTGGTTCATCACCGAGCAGGTCGAGGAAGAGAAGACGACGCGCGAGATCGTCGCGAAGCTGCACATGGTGCGCGACGACCCCGCATCGCTGCTCGACCTCGATCGGGAGCTCGGGACCCGCCGGCCGGAAGACGACGGCGAGGGCGGCGAGCACCACCAGGGGGCGAGTCGGGACTAGCGTTCCGCAGCCGTCGCCGCGTGCGATGGCGCCGCTCAGGACGGCTGCGTCTGGCTGAGCGCGCGCGTGGCGTCCTCGAGCGAATCGAACCGCTCGAACACGTCCGCGAGCCCGGCGAGCACGAGCAGGTCGATGATC
Source organism: Acidobacteriota bacterium (assembly GCA_020853395.1). Lineage (NCBI taxonomy): Bacteria > Pseudomonadati > Acidobacteriota > Acidobacteriota bacterium. The sequence continues at coordinate 379,537 of JADYYY010000010.1, read as the reverse complement.
CGGCGCGGCGTGCCGGACAGGTGCAGCCGGCCGCCGCGGCGGCTGAGCGTGACGTGCGCGGCGATGAGCTCGCCGAGCCGCGTGCTGTCGATGTAGGGCACGCCGGACAGATCCACGAGCACGTGACGCGCGCCCCGATCGACGACGTGGGCGACCGCCTCCTTCAACAGGCCGGGTTGATCGTTGACCGTCAACCGGCCGGCGAGTTCGATGATCCCGATGCCGCCCTCGAGACGTTCTCGAACCTGTGCCACAAGCGCCTCGGCCCCACATTGTACCGAAAGACGGCGCGGACCTTGTCCGCTCCGGGCCGTTGGCCGGTAGAATGACGGTTTCTATGGCCGATCCGATCGCCGCCGCGGCGGCGCGACGGCAACCTCCGCTTCCGCTCAACGAGCCGGCCAGGACCTATCTCTCGGGGTCGCCGGAACGTCTCGAACTGCAGGCGCGCCTCGCCGAGATGTCGGCGGGCCCGATGGAGATCCCGCTCATCATCGGCGGCGAGCCGGTGAGGACGTCGGCGACGCGCGACGCGGTGATGCCGTTCAGCCACCACACCGTGCTCGCGCGGTGGCACGCGGCCGAGCCGCGCCACGTGCGCCGCGCGATCGATGCCGCACTCGCGGCGCACCGTGCGTGGTCGGCCTGGCCCTGGGAAGATCGCGTGGCCGTGCTGCTCAAGGCCGCCGAGCTCCTCGCGACCCGCTGGCGCGCCACGGTCAACAGCGCGACGATGCTCGGCCAGGGCAAGACGGTGCACCAGTCGGAGATCGACGCCGCCTGCGAGCTCGTGGACTTCCTCCGGTTCAACGCGGCGTTCGCGGCGGACCTCTACGCCGAGCAGCCGGGCAACTCGGCCGGCGTGTGGAACCAGTCGGAGTACCGGCCGCTCGAAGGCTTCGTCTACGCCGTGTCGCCGTTCAACTTCACCGCCATCGGGGGCAATCTGGCCACCGCGCCGGTGATGATGGGCGGCGTGGCGATCTGGAAGCCGGCGTCGACCACCGTCGCCAGCGCCTACTCCGTGATGCAGGCGTTGATGGCGGCGGGCCTGCCGGCCGGCGTGATCAACCTCGTGCCCGGCGACGCGGCGGCCATCACGGACGTCGTGCTCGCCTCGCGCGACCTGGCCGGCGTGCACTTCACCGGATCGACGGCCGTGTTCAACGGCATGTGGGCGGCCGTCGGCCGCGACGTGGGGCGCTACCGATCCTACCCGCGGCTCGTCGGTGAGACCGGCGGCAAGGACTTCGTGATCGTGCACGCGTCGGCCGACCCGCAGGAGGTGGCGGTCGCGCTCGCCCGCGGCGCCTTCGAGTACCAGGGGCAGAAGTGCTCGGCGGCGAGCCGCGTGTACGTGCCACGGTCGTTGTGGGGACCGGTGCGCGATCGGCTGATCGCGATGATGAAGACGATGCGCCTGGGCGACGTCCGGCAGTTCGACACGTTCCTGAGCGCCGTGATCGATCGGGCCGCGTTCGACCGGATCAGCGGCTACCTCGCGCTGGCGAAGCGCACGGCGCGGATCCTCCAGGGCGGCGGCGCCGATGCGCGCGAGGGCTACTTCATCGAGCCGACGCTCGTGCAGACGACGGACCCCGGCCATCGGCTGATGCGCGAGGAGATCTTCGGTCCGGTCCTGACGGCGTACGTCTACCCGGACCGGCGCTGGCACGACACGCTCGCGCTCGTGGAGCGCACGTCGCCGTACGCGCTGACCGGCGCCGTGTTCGCCACCGACCGGCAGGCCATTCGCGACGCGGCGAGCGCGCTGCGGTACGCCGCCGGGAACTTCTACGTGAACGACAAGCCCACGGGCGCGGTCGTCGGCCAGCAGCCGTTCGGCGGCGCCCGCGCGTCGGGCACGAACGACAAGGCCGGCTCGAAGCTCAACCTGCTCCGCTGGGTCAACGCGCGTGCGACCAAGGAGACGTTCGCGCCGCCTCGCGAGCACCTCTACCCTCATATGACGGCGGACTGATCACACCTATGACTGAAGCGCATTCCAGCAGACTGGCCATTCTCGTCGGCGGCGGGCCGGCACCCGGCATCAACAGCGTCATCACGGCGGCGACCATCCGCGCGCGTCTCGAAGGCCTCGACGTGCTCGGCATCCAGGACGGCTTCCAGTGGATCATGCAGGGCGATACGAGCCACGTGCGCCCGCTCGACTACGACGCCGTGAGCCGCATGCACTTCCGCGGCGGGTCGATTCTCGGCACGGCCCGAGCGAACCCGACCAGGAACCCCGTTCACCTCGACACCGTCGTGTCCTCGCTGCAGGCGCTCGGCGTGTCGCAGCTCATCACGATCGGCGGCGACGACACGGCGTTCTCCGCGATGAAGGTCCAAGAGCACTCGCAGGGGCGGGTGCGCGTCGTGCACGTGCCGAAGACGATCGACAACGATCTGGATCTGCCGCCGTACGTGGACACCTTCGGTTACCAGACGGCGCGCCATTACGGCGTCGAGATCGTCAAGAACCTGATGGTGGACGCGCGCACCACCTCGCGCTGGTACTTCGTCGTCGCGATGGGGCGCACCGCCGGCCACCTCGCGCTCGGCATCGGGAAGGCGGCCGGCGCGACCGTCACGCTCATCACCGAGGAGTTCTCGCGGCCGCTCCGGCTGAAGACGCTCGTCGACACGCTGGCGGCGTCGATCATCAAGCGCATGAGCCTGGGGCGCCGCGACGGCGTCGCCGTGATCGCCGAGGGCGTGTCGCTCGCGATCGACCCGCAGGACTTCGAGAGCCTGCAGAGCGCGGAGCGCGACGAGCACGGCCACATCCGGCTGGCGGAGATCAACCTCGGAGAGATCCTGAAGGCCCGCGTCGGCGCGCGGCTGAAGGAGCTCGGCTTGAAGGCGACCATCGCCGAGAAGAACATCGGCTACGAGCTTCGCTGCGCCGACCCGATCCCGTTCGACATCGAGTACACGCGCGACCTGGGCTACTGCGCCGCGAAGTACCTCATCGAGGGCGGCAGCGCGTCGATGATCTCGCTGCAGGGCGGGCACTTCGTGCCGGTGCCGTTCTCGCAGATGGTCGATCCGGAGACGGGCCGCACGCGGGTGCGCCTCGTCGACATCCACTCCACCCGCTATGCCATCGCGCGCCGGTACATGGTGCGGCTGCGTCAGGACGACATCGCCGACGCCGACGCGCTCGTCCGGATCGCAGAGGCGGCGAAGCTCACGCCCGATCGGTTCCGCGAGCAGTTCGGCTATCTCGTCGAGCAGGAGCCCGCGCCGCTCGTGCTGACGGACGCGCGCTAGGCGCGCCGGCCGATCGGCCGATCACCGATCCTCCGCCTCGCTGAACCGCGCCGTCAGCTCGTGCGGGTCCGCCAGGTGCCGGAGCAGCAGATCGGCCTGACGCACGCCGACGCCGTGCGAGAGCAGGGCGTCGGCGGCGTCGATGCTGCGCAGCCAGGATCGCAGTCCGCCGCCGAGGTGCGCCGTCCAGTTGGCGAAGGCGTGCGCCGCCAGGAACCGGCGGCGCACGTGCTCGGCCACGCCTGTCGTCCGCTCCAGGTGTGCCGGGCGAAAGTCCCGCGGCACGGCCTGGAGCACGTCGTCGATCAACGCGTCCGGGCCCGGCCGTGCGCGCCGGGCCGGCGCGGTCCCGCGAAGGTCGTCGAACGCCCGGATGACGGCCCCCTCGAGCGGTCCGTGATCCGGGGACCAGGCGCGCACGCGTTCGACGAGATGCTCGACGTCCGCGAGCGCGCGATCCACCGGAATCTCGCGGCGGCCGAGGTGATCGGTCGCCCGCCGTTCCCACGCCCACCACGCGGGCCAGTCCATCAGCATGTCGCGCCGGAGCAGCGGCGGCAGCGCCTCTCGCGCGTCGAGCCCGACGTACTCGCCGTCGGGCGCGAAGGCCGGGGCGTTGCGCACGATCGTCGTGCTGGCCTGGTCGGCGTCGAGCAGCGCCGCGGCGGTCGGACAGTAGTGGGAGAGCGTGATTGCCGCGCCGGCCGGATCCAGCACCGACACACGCGGGAACTGGCGGCAGGCGAGCGGCAGCGCGGCGTGCCCGAGCGCGCGGTGCACGCGGCAGCGCGCGCGGCCGCCGTCGTGGAACGTGCACCCCTCGTCGTGCCAGCGGACGATGGCTGGACTGCCGGCCGGGGCGGCGGCCGGAAAGATGAAGGGATCGCCGTCCGGCGACCTGGACGTGAGCCGTCCGTCGGCGAGCGCGGCCTGGAGTGCCGGCACTCGATCGCGCTCGACGGGAATGGGCCAGCCGGACGTGCAGCAGGCGCCGCTGTGCTGACAGCGGTAAGGCGCGTGCACCGACAGCACGCGAATCGAGCGGACGCGAACGGACCCGTGCATGCAACCCGCTTCGCGGGACCCTCGTATGTTAGTCGCGCAGCTCGGGATCGTGCGGCCCCGGCGCCGGCCGAGCGCGCGCCCGGCCGGCATCGGCCGGAGGACGCTGTGCTATAACTAGCCCGGAACTGGAGGATCAGGATGGACACGAGGAAATACGCTCTTCGTCTGACCGTGACGACCGGATTGGCCGTCTCGTCATTCGTGCTCGCGCATCTCACCGCCGCTCCGCAGCAGCGTGGTGGTGGCCCTCCGGCGCCCATGACGTTCTTCGTGACGAGCGAGCCGATCGGCGACGGCGGCAATCTCGGCGGGCTCCAAGGGGCCGACGCACACTGCCAGAAGCTCGGGGCCGCGGCCGGCCAGGGGAGCCGCACGTGGCGGGCGTATCTCAGCACCGACAACCCGCGCGTGAACGCGCGCGATCGCATCGGCAAGGGCCCGTGGCACAACGCGCGCGGCGCGCAAGTCGCGCGTGACCTGTCGCACCTGCACGGCGACACGCTCGACGAGGCGCGGCTCGGCAACAACCTCTCGAAGATGACGGCGCTCACCGAGAAGGCCGAGGCGGTCAAGGGCTTCGGCGATCAGCCGAACCAGCACGACATCCTCACCGGCTCGATGCCGGACGGCCGCGCCTACACCGACGGCCAGGATCACACGTGCAGCAACTGGACGAGCAACAGCGGCGGCCGCGCGCAGCTCGGCCACACCGATCGCACCGGCGGCGGCAACACGTCGTGGAACTCCGTGCACGCGTCCCGCGGGTGCAGCCAGCCCGATCTGATTGCGACCGGCGGCAACGGCTACCTCTACTGCTTCGCCGAGAACTGAGGCGCACCGTTTCGACTCGCACGACGCGCCGGCCCGACGTCCTGGAGGCGTCGGCGCCGGCGTTCGTCTTTGCGGTGCGACAACCGACCGCCGCCCGAGCACGCCGAGCCGCTCTCGCGGGATCAACCGTCCCGATGGCCGATACTGGTGAACGTGAGCCGCAAGACCTCGTCCCGACACGCTGAGCCGGACGCCGGCCCGGCTCCGCACGCGGCCGCGGCCCCGCCGCTTCCAACGGCACATCCGATCGTCTTCCTCCTGCCCGTCTTCCTCATCGTGCTGGTCGACGTCTTCGGGATGACGCTCGTGCTGCCGCTGCTCGCGATCTACGCCGAGACGTTCCACGCGACGCCGCTGCAGGCGACGCTGCTGGTCTCGGTCTTCGCGGCCTGTCAGCTCGTCTCTGGGCCGGTCATCGGCAACCTGTCCGATCGATTCGGGCGCAAACGGATGCTGCTCGTGAGCCAGGCGGGCACGTTCCTCGGGTTCCTCGTGATGGCCAGAGCGCACACCTTGTGGGTGCTGTATCTCGCGCGGGTACTCGACGGCTCGACGGCCGGCAACCTCTCGCTCGCGCAGGCGTACATCTCGGACTCGACGCCGCCGCACCAGCGGGCGCAGGCCTTCGGCCTGATCGGCGTCGCGTTCGGCATCGGGTTCTTCATCGGTCCCTCGCTGACCGGGTTCCTCGCGGCGCACCACGGCATGACGACCCCGATCTACCTCGCGGCGTGCATGTCGGCGCTGAGCATCCTCTGCACGGCGACGCTGCTGAAAGAGGGCGCCGGCCGTCATCGCGCGTTCGACGAGCGCCGCGCGGTCTTCCACTGGCGCACTTACACGACGTACTTCGGCCGGCCGGAGCTGCGCGGCAGGCTGCTCCAGTTCCTCTGTTTCATCACGGCGTTCTCGCTGTTCATCTCCGGCTTCGCGCTCTTCGCCGAGCGCCGGTTCACCTGGGACGGCCGGCCGTTCGGCCCGCGCGAGATCGGCGTCCTCTTCGGCTACGTCGGGCTCCTCGGCATCATCCTGCAAGGCGGCCTCATTGGCCGGCTCGTGGATCGGTTCGGCGAGTCGGCGCTGGTCGCCGGCGGCTTCACCGTGCTCGCGCTCGGGTACTTCGGCCTCGGGTTCGCTGCGGCCCCGGGTCTGCTGCTCGTCGCCGGCACGTTCGCGGCGTTCGGCAACGGCGTCATCCGGCCGGCGGTGACGAGCCTGATTACCCAGCACGCCGGCCGCCACGAGCAGGGCATCGTCGCCGGCATCACGCAAGCGCTCATGTCGATGGCGTCGATCGTGGCGCCCGTCGTGGCCGGCTGGCTCATTCAACGCCAGTGGCTCACGGCCTGGGCCTGGACGGCGGCGCTGCTCGCCGCGGTCGGTGCGCTGATGTCGCGAGGGGCGCTGTTCCCTCGGGGCGATGGCGCGGCAGCGTGAGCCGCGCGTGACGCGTGGCATCGCGTATCGCGTGACCGGCGCCGCGATCGCCGCCACGCTCGCGCTCGGCGGAACAGGCCGTGTCGCCGGCAACGAACGGCCGCAAGCGGACCCGCGCGACTGGCTGCCCAATACCTCCGACGGCATCCACCTGTTCGCCGATCAGCTCGAGCCGGGCTACTCCGACGCGCTCGTGCGGTTCGTCGCCACGCGCTACGCCGGCACGCAGAAGATGCGCCGCGAGGACAACGCGCGATTCCGGCGCGTGAATCCTCGATGGGTCCTGCTGCACTATCGTCTCGGATCGTCGTCTGGCCCGGCGGCGTATGTCCACGGCGATCGGTGGAGCTCGGACTGGGACGAGGTCACGCGGCACGAAGACTGGTTTCTCCACAACGCCGAGGGCCGGCGTCACCACGAGCCCACGAGCAACTGGGACATCCACGACCTCACGCACCGCGGCTTTCGCGAGTACTGGGCCGGCTCGGTGATCGCGGACATGCGGGCATCCGGCGCCCAAGGGGTGTTCGCCGACAGCTTCGATGCCGGGGTCTCTGGCTACGGCGTGACGCCGCCCGACGCGCGCTTCGCCGGCCCGGCGCCAGCCGATCCCGCTGCCTGGGCCGGCGGGCCGACGTGGCGGCAGCAGAAAGCCGACTTCATGGCGTACGTGGCGGACCGGTTCGCCGCCGAGCCCGAGCGGTTCATGTTCGTGCCGAACGTCACGCTGGCGACGACGTGGTGGTGGCCCGAGTACTCGAGAGCGGACGGCGCGATGTTCGAGGGGTTCACGCTGGGGCTGTCGCCCGTCGACTGGCGGCTCGCGATGAACCGCGCGCTCGAGTTCACGCGAGCGGGGAAGTTCGTGATCGCGCAGGCCTACCCGCGCGATGCTGCCGAACGTCTCTTTCTCCTCGCGTCGTACCTGCTCGTGAAGGGACGTCGCACGTTCATCAACAACGCCGGTGCCGGTGTGTACTTCTATCCGGAGTACGACGTGCCCATCGGCGGCGCGGTCGATCCGCTGCCGGCCGACATCGAGCGTTACCGCTGGCAGGGCGTGTACAAACGAGAGTTCGCGGATGGCCTCGCGCTCGTGAATCCGGACGATCGCGCCGTGTCGGTCGGGTGGACGGCGCCGCTTCGTCTCGTCCGGCCATCGGGCGGCGGGCTGGTGACCGACGACTCCGTTCGCGGCGGCCGATATGTCGGCGGCACACTGACGTACGAGCCGGTGCGTGCGCTGACGCTGCCCGCGCGATCCGCGGCCGTGCTGTTGCGCTGACGGTCGGCCACGTCGCGCGCGGCGAGCGCGCAGCGCACGTCATCCCGCGCCTGGAACGAGACCCGAGGTCGTGGCGCCAGCGGCGCGTGGCGGCGCGCGTTTGAACTGCCGGTGCAGAACGACGAGAATGTGGCTCGACATGCCGTGGTGCGAGTGACACCTGCCGCTCGAGCAGGCCCTCGAGGAGAAATGCCGATGACGTGCGTCACCTGGAAGAGAAGTCTCGTTTTCGCGCTTGCGTTGATCCCTGCCGTGCTGCTTGCCCAGGGGCAGGCACCGTTCATCGTCGGGAACCCGACGGGCCTGCCGGTGACGCCGGCGCCGGACGGAGCGTTCAATGCCGCCTCGTCGAACGTGAAGGTGTACGGCGCGATCTACTCCGCGGAGAGCTGCTCGTACGACGCCGCGCGCGGCGTCATCGTCGTGCCGAACCGCGGCGTGGGTCAGAACGTTCAGGTGAACAACGCCTGGGTGTCGTTCATCAACCACGACGGATCGGTGCACACGCCGCGATGGATTGGCGTGCAGAACCCGGGCGAGCGTGCCGCGCTCTCGCCGCCGCTCGTGCTCAACGAGCCGCTCGGCAGCGACATCGCCAACGGCGTGCTGTACCTCGCCGACCGCGACGGTGGCACGAGCGCCACCGATCCGAGCGTGGCGGTGATCCGCCGCTTCGACATGAAGACGGGCCGGCCGGCCGGGGAAGTGCGGGTGACGCAATCGGCGTGGTTCAACGACATCGAGGTCGCGGCCGACGGCACGATCTACGCGACGCAGACGGGCGCCGGCGGGCAGAACGCCGATCCGTCGACCTGGCAGGTCTGGAAGATCGCGCCCGACGGCGCGGCCTCGATCTTCGTGCAAGGTGCACCATTGCGGCAGCCGAACGGCGTCGCGATCGATCCGAAGGGCAACGTCGTCGTCGTCAACATGGGCATCGATGACGTCCTGACGTTCTCGCCGTCCGGCGCGCTGCTCACCACCGAGCATGCCGCGCAGGCGGGCAACGACGGCCTCGTGATCATGCCCGACGGCACCAAGTACGTCAGCAGCGTGGTCAACGGCGGCGTGTCGCGCATCCGGCCCGGTCAGCCCGCGGAGCTCATCGCGCGGAACATCCCGAGCGCCGCGTCGATGTGCTACGACGAGGGCGCGCAACAGCTCGTGATTCCGATGAACGCGAACAACGCGCTGGCGTTCGTGTCGATCAAGTAGCGGCGACGACGGTACGCGCGAACGTGTGCGCCGCGGCCCGCATCGATACGGCCGCGGCCGTTCCGTGCGGTGCAGCCGTCCGGTGAGCGTCCGCCCGGCCGGTGTCGCTTTTCCGGCATGTCGACGACCCGACGCGCCCGGCGCGGGTGGGCTCGTCGCGTGCCGTGGACGCGCCCGATGACGGAGACGGCACGAGCCTTGCCGACGCTGTCGTCCATGGCGGAAGCGCAGGTCTCCACGGAATACGCGACGTTTCAGCGGCGGTACTACGACGAACGCATCCACAGCCTGGAGGATGCGCGCGCCCTCGTGGGGTGCTATCAAGACGGATTGCGCGTCATGCCGTCGATTCTCCAGTTCGTGATGGACGAATACCGGCAGCGCAGGTTCGCGCAACCGATCCACGCGATGCGGCTGCTCGACTTCGGCTGCGGCGTCGGGCGGATCATGGAAGCGGCGCGCGGGTTCGGGTTTCGTCACGTCGACGGCGTCGACATCTCCAGCGCGATGCTCGAGTACGCGCGCTCGAACCCCGCGCTGACCGGCGCGCGGTTCTTCCTCGGCAGCGGCGCGGACTGCGGCGACGCCCCGCACGGGCAGTACGATCTGATCACCTCGTTCTTCTGCCTTCAGCACGTCTGCCATCAGGGCAACCGCATGGGCATCTTCCGTGCGATGGCCGACTGCCTCAGCCACGACGGCATGGTGGCGCTGGAGTTCCAGTACTACCCGTCGATCGATGCCGCCGGCGTGCCCGGCGACCATGCGCCCTGGGGCGAGCATCGCGTCTCGAGCGTCACGAACTCCGAAGCGGACGTCTGGATCACGCCGGATCGGCTCGGCCGCGTGCTCCAGGATCTCTCGAGCTGCTTCCACGACGTGTCCTTTCAGGTCGTCGATCTCTTTCGGCCGGAGGAGTACGACCCCACGAGGAGCCTGGCCACGGTGAACTACCGCGTGCCGTTCTCGCACCTCTACGTGTTCGGCACGAAGCGCCGCGGTTTCGCGGCGTCCGTGTATCAGGAGACTGCCGCAGCCTGACCGGCTCTCGTCCCGGCGAGCTCCGCCTCTGGCGCGCGGCCGGCCTCGGCCGTCGGCGAGCAGGCGCCGGTTCGCATTTCGACACGGCGTGCGCAAACGCGATCCCGGTCCTGTCCATCTGGGGTAACCTTCCCGGACATGTCCATCCAGGGCGCCGGTACCACGCAGCAGACCTACGACGCCATCGTCGTCGGTTCGGGGATCAGCGGCGGATGGGCCGCCAAGGAACTGACCGAGAGGGGGCTGCGGACGCTGGTGCTCGAGCGCGGCCGGGACGTCAAACATCCCGACTATCCGACCGCGACGATGGAGAGCTGGCAGTTCGCCGGACGGAACCGCCTGCCGCCGGCTGAGCTGGCCAAGCAGCGCAAGCAGGACCGCACCGGCTACACGACGCACCCCGCCTCGGCGCACTGGTTCGTCAACGACGTCGAGCACCCGTACTCGGAGGTCAAGCGCTTCGACTGGATGCGCGGGTATCACGTCGGCGGCCGATCGCTTCTGTGGGGACGACAGTCCTACCGCTGGAACGCGCTCGACTTCGAGGCGAACGCGCGCGACGGGATCGCGGTGGACTGGCCGATCCGCTACGCCGATCTCGCGCCGTGGTACGACTACGTCGAGCGCTTCGCGGGCATCAGCGGCAATCGCGACGGCCTGCCGCAGTTGCCCGACGGCCAGTTCCTGCCGCCGATGCCGATGAACTGCCTCGAGCAGCAGGTGCGCGATCGCATCGCCGGGTCCTTCGACGGCCGGCCGATGATCATCGGCCGCGTGGCGAATCTCACGCAGCCGCACAACGGCCGGGGCGGCTGTCAGTACCGGAACCGCTGCATCCGCGGGTGCCCGTACGGCGCCTACTTCAGCAGCAACGCCGCGACGCTGCCGGCCGCGTACGCGACCGGCCGGCTGACCCTCCGGCCGTTCTCGATCGTCACCGAGGTGATCTACGACCCGGCCACGGGGCGGGCGCGCGGCGTGCGCATCGTCGACGCCGAGACGAACCAGACGACCGAGTACTTCGCGCGCGTGATCTTCCTGTGCGCGTCGGCCATCGCCTCGACCTCCATCCTGATGAACTCCGTGTCGGACCGGTTTCCGAACGGCATGGGCAACGACAGCGGCGAGCTCGGCCACAACCTGATGGATCACCACTTCAAGGTCGGCGCCAGCGGCGTCTCGGACGACTTCGGCGATCGCTACTACAAGGGTCAGCGGCCGAACGGCATCTACATCCCGAGGTTCCGCAACCTCGACGATCGGTCGCGACGCAAGGACTACGTGCGCGGCTTCGGGTACCAGGGCAGCGCGAGCCGCGACAACTGGGCGCGCGGCATCAAGGAGCTGAGCTACTTCGGCGCGGACCTCAAGGCCGACCTCATCGCTCCGGGACCGTGGCGGTTCGGCATCGGCCAGTGGGGCGAGTGCCTGCCGTATCACGACAACCGCATGACGCTCGACCACGGCCTGCGCGACAAGTGGGGCCTGCCCACCGTGACGTTCGACGCCGGCTGGAAGGAGAACGAGATCAGCATGCGGAAGGACGCCATGAACTCCGCCGCCGAGATGCTCGAGGCCGCCGGCCTGAAGAACGTGACGCCGTACGACGACGGGAGCTATCCGGGCCTGTGCATCCACGAGATGGGCACGGCACGAATGGGCCGCGATCCGAAGACGTCCGTGCTGAACGGCTGGAATCAGGTGCACACCGTGCCGAACGTGTTCGTCACGGACGGCGCCTGCATGACCTCGTCGTCGTGCGTGAACCCGTCGTTGACCTACATGGCGCTGACGGCGCGGGCGTGCGACCACGCCGTCGACGAAATCAACAAGCGCAACCTCTGAGTCGACCCATGACAGACCCGACCGATCGCGAGGCGTACCCGTTGATCAGCCGCCGTGAGGCGATTCGCCGTGCGGCGCTCGCGGTCGGCGTCGTCGTCTCGCCCGCGTGGCTGGCGTCGGTGGACGGCAGCCCGGCGGTGCCGGAGGCGCAGGCTGCCGCCGGCCTCAGCGGATCGCAGATGACGCTCACGGCCGCGATTGCCGAGCGCATCCTGCCCCGCACGAGCACGCCGGGCGCGATCGATGCCGGCGTGCCCGCCTTCATCGACGTGCTGTACCGTCAGTTCATGACGCCGGAGGAGCGCGCGCGGTTCGCCGACGGCCTCGCCGCCGTCGATCAGGCCAGCCGAGCGGCGCGAGGTGTGCCGTTCGCGTCGCTCGCCGCCGGTGACCAGGACGAGATCCTGCGCGGCGTGGCCCGCGCCTCTGAGCGTGAGCCGAACAGCTTCTTCCTGCAGATCCGCTCGGCGACGATCCTCGGGTACTTCACCTCCGAAGAGGTCGGGAAGAACGTGCTGCACTACGACCCGATCCCCGGGCGCTATGACGCGTGCGTGCCGGTGACCGACGTCGGCAACATCAACTGGACCACCTGAGCCGGCGCGTGCCGGTCGCGCCGGCTGCCGCGGCCCGTCTTGACTTCGATGGCCGCCCGGCGAGTGCCGGCGGACGGCCGACAAGGCGAGGAGCGCGGAATCCATGCGGCGAATCGCGCGGTATGCCGTTCCTAGGGCGACGGCCGGACGCACAGCCGCGGCCGTCGTCCTCTTTGCGGCCGCGCTGAGCGCCGCGCGTCAGAACCTCCCAGCTCAGGACCCGTCGTCCACGTTTCGATCGGGCGTCGATCTGATCCAGCTCGACGTCTCCGTCCTCGACCGCAACCGTCACCCGGTGACGGACCTGACGGCGGCCGATTTCGTCGTGCGCGTGGACGGCCAGCCGAGACCGGTCGTTGCGTTCAAGGCCGTCACGCTGCCGCCGCCCCTCCCGCCGCCGTCCGCGCCGTGGATGCGCGACGTCGCGCCGGATGTCGCGACCAACAGGCACCCGGCTGGACGCGCGATCGTCATCCTGATCGACGACAACACGGTGGCCCCGATGTCGAGCCAGGCCGGCCCCAGCTTCTGGATGCGCAAGGCGCGCGCGACGGCACGGCGCGTCGTCGACGAGCTCGGGCCCGACGACGTCGCCGCCGTCGTGTTCACGTCGAACAACCACACCGCGCAGGGGTTCACGAGCGACCGCGATCGGCTGCTCAGAGCGATCGACGGATCCGTGCTGCTCCCGCCGGCTCAGTTGATCGGTCGAACCGGCACGTCGTACGGCAAGACGTACAACCCGGATCAGAACGGCTACTGCTACTGTGGCGCGTGCTCGATCGACGCGCTGGCGAACATCGCCGAATCGCTGCGGTCGCTTCCGCAGCAGCGCAAGATCGTCATCTACATCAGCTCGGGTGTGGCGGTCCGGCCGGACATCAGCGAGACGTGCAACATGCTGCGGCGCGAAGCGCAGTTGAGCGCGCTGCGGAAGGCCGCGCTCGCCAACGTGACCATCAACCCGATCGATCCGGAAGGGATCCGGGTGGAAATGAACGACCCTGAGTCGAAGTCCGGGTATCTCAGGACCATGGCCGAGTCCACCGGCGGCCGAGCCGTGATCAACAACAACGACATGGACCTCGAGGTGCCGGGCGTGCTCGCCGAGAGCAGCAGCTACTACCTGCTCGGCGTGGAATCGGCAGGCCTCGTCCAGGACGGTCGCCTGCACGAGATCGACGTCCGCGTCGGCAGGCCCGATCTCGAGGTCCGCACGCGAAAGGGCTACTACGCCCCCACGGCGAAAGAACGCCACGCCATCGCCGCGGCGGCCGCCTCGCGCGATCTCGACGGAGCGATCGAAGGCGTGCTGCCGAAGCGCGACTTTCCGATGGATGTCACGATCGCGCCCTTCGGCGGCGATCGCCAGGGCACGCTGGCGGTCGTGCTCGGCGCGACCCATCCGTCCAACCCCGCCGGCGGCGGCACTCCCCGTGCCGAGCGCGCCGAGGTCGTCGCCAGCCTCTTCAACCCGGAGAGCGGGAGGTTGATCGGATCGCGCCGTCTTCGCCTGGACGTCGCGTGGAATGGAACGGAGGCCTCGGCCAGCTACTACGCCTCGGCCGGCTACTACGAGGTCGTCGCGCGGCTGCCGGCGGCGAGCGGGCGATACGAGGTGCGTCTCGGGCTCGAGACCGGAGATGGCCTCACGTCGAGCGTGTACACGTTCGCCGAGGTGCCGAACTTCTCGCGCGAAGCGATCTCGCTGTCCGGGCTCGTGATGAGCGTGCAGCCGGCGGCGCACGCCGTGTCGTCCGACGCGTTGGCCGATCTGATGCCGATCGTCCCGACGGTCCGCCGAACGTTCCGGCGCACGGATCGGGTCTCGGCCTTCCTGCGTGTGTATCAGAAGAAGTGGGCGACGCTGGTCACGTTGACCGCGCGAATCATCGACACCACGAACGAGCGCGTGAGCGAGCGAATCGCGACCGTCGCGAGCCCGGCGGGTGCGGCCAGCAACGGCGCCGCTCACCTCTTCGACGTGCCCGTGGCCGGCTTGTCGTCTGGATCGTACCTGTTGACCGTCGACGCCAGCGCGAACGGCAAGACCGCGACGCGACAGCTTCGATTCCAGATCGAGTGATCGTCTCGAACGACCATCGTCAACCGACGACGCCCGGCCGCGGCAGGGCAGGGCGCGAGGAGGTGGTGCGAGCCTCCGCAGGCGCGGAGTCAGGGCACCGGCGTTCGGCGCCAGTCGACTTGACGGTCCGTGGCCTCTTCAGGACGCTCCGGCGCCATGTCCAGAATCTGCGGGGTTTTCGGCCTTGCGTTCGTCGTGATGGCGTATGCGGCGGGGTGTGGGAAGAAGACGCCCACACAGCCCGCCGCCCAGCAGACGACCCCGTCGGGGGGCCAGAGCTTCGTGGGCTCGGTGGCCATGTCGGGCGGCACCGGCGTGGTGGTGATCAACTCCACGCGCCGCGTGGCCGCGGCCGGTGTGGGCCCGCTGGAGTGGCTCGCCGGCCTGCTCGAGCCGCGGCTGCTTGCGCAGAGTGGCAGCGCCGACGGCGTGCTTCTCCTTCCAGACGGCACGAGCGTGTCGCTCAGCGGAACGGTCGCCGGGAACACGTTCACGTTGTCGGGCGACGGAGGATACAGCGTCACGGCGACGGCGTCAGGCGGGACGATCTCGGGCACCGTGACGACACCGGGTGGCGTCGCGCCGGTCAGTCCCATGAGGTAGGCCTCGGCCTACGTCCCGCCGCCGGCCAGCCCGATCGGTGTCTATCAGGCCGCGTACTCGGTGAGCGTCACCGGGCACCTTCGTACCGTGAGTCCGCCGAGCCAGGTGCCGTGGCGAGACTGTCGCCTTGCGACCGATTTGACCGGCACGCTCCGTCTCGAGGTCGAGGCAGTGGATCCCGAGCTTCCGGGCTTCTACCACATGGACTTGCGAGACAGTTGGCGCGAAACCACGACGGTTCTGCGGCCGTGCCCGGAGGCCCTGAGCTTCTCGCCGGTCGTCACAGAGCCCACGGGCAGCGGACTCGGCAAGTCTGCGCCTCAGGAGCTCGCGAACATCCAGTTCGCCATGCGAGATGCTGGCGGGAACGATGGCGCCGGGCGACGCGACTACGTGTTCGTCGGGCGCTTCAACGGCACGGCGATCGAAGGCGTCTTCATCAAGTCGAGGACCTACTCGAAAGTCGAAGGCAGCAACCAGCACACCGAAGGCTATCCCGCCTCTGAGATCGTCGTGACGCTACGGAAGCCGTAGCCTGGTGCGGACCCTGGCGTGCGTCAGGTGCGCGGTACTGGTGCCGGAGGAGGGAATCGAACCCACACCCGCCGTGAAGCGGACAAGATTTTGAGTCTCGCGCGTCTGCCAGTTTCGCCACTCCGGCGGCGACGGAAGGACGTGCTGTCGGACCCAAGTATAGCGTGCAACATCGGGCCGTCGCACCGTGCGCGGCTCACGACCCGCAGCACCTCGCTGGCCACAACGGCCGTCCCGACTCGTCGCGCAGCACGACGGTCGTCGTGCCCTTGGTCACCTGACGCGCGATCACGATCGGCGCGCCGTTCATCGTCGCCCTCGCGCCGACCACCTCCAGGCGATCGCCCTGCGCGATCGACAGGTGCCGATCGGCGAGGAACGCCTTGGGTCCGAGATGGACGTCGAGCACGGCGTCACTCGTCTTCAGCTTCACGTGGACGCCCATCATGGCCATGCCCATCGGCATGGCCGGCTTCGCCATCATTCGACCGCCACCTCGGGCGCCACCTTGGCCGTCGCCGCGGCCCATCATCTCGCCGTGGCTCATCTCGACGACCTGCTCGACGACGCCGGAGAACGTCGCTTCCGCCGCTTTGTCGTACGCCGGCATGGACATCGAGCTGGCTTGCGGCGCCGACGGATCCTGCGCGGCGTGGCCGGCGTGGTCCTGGACGGCCGCCTCCAGCGGCGTCGTGAGCAGCACGACACTGAAGATGGCGGGCAGCAGCGTCAGGCGGTTGAGTGAGTCGGTCATCAGCCTCCTCCGTCGTTCGAGAGCCGGTGAAGAACGAGCAAGAGCGGTACCGCGGGCGAGCGCCGTTCGACGACTTCCGAAAATTGACCACCTGGTCGCCGGGGCGTAATCTGGGGTGGCGCCCTGTGAATTCCCGCCATCGTCGCTTCCGTTCAGGGTTCTCCGTTCGCATCACGCTCCTGCTGCTCGCGCTCGTCGGGGCCCCGCAGCGGCCCGTCGTCCTCGCGCAGGCGCCAGAGCCCGCCGCGGGCGTTCCCTTCGCGGTCCTCTCGGAGGACGACACGCGGGAGTGGCTTTCCTATCTCGCCTCGGATGCGCTCGAGGGCAGGGAAGTGTTCACCGAAGGCTACGGCCTGGCGGCCGCGTACGTGGCGGGCCATCTGAAGAGCTGGGGGATCGAGCCGCTTGGCGACGACGGCACGTTTCTGCAGCGGGTCGCGCAGCGCGGTTACCGCGTGACGCGCAACTCGACGCTCACGATCGACGTGAACGGCGAATCGCGGACGTTCAAGGATGGCGACCACGTATCGTTTCCGCTGGAGTCTGGAGGCAAGCAGACGCTCACGTTCCGCGGCGTCGAGTTCGTCGGCTACGGGCAGCCGACGCCCGATGCCGGCCGACCGGCCGGCGACTTCACCGGACGCGACGTGAGCGGCCGTCTCGTGGCGTACCTGCCGGGCGGCCGAGGCATGCCTTCGGCCGGACGCGGGGCCACGGCCGATCGGTCGCACGAGATCATCAGGAATCAGAAAGCGGGCGCGGTGCTCACGTTCGAGCCGTCTCGCCCGCCGTCGTCCGGCTCGGGCAAGGCGCCGCAGGCAGAGGCCGGCGGGGCGGCGAGCGGTGCAGGCGCAGCGGCAGGGCGCGGCGGCGGCGCGCTCGCCCCCGAGTTCGTCACGGTTGAACGCGTGGACGCGAGGCTCGCTCCGGCGATCGTCGCCGACGAGGCGGTGCTCGAGTGGCTCTTCGCCAGAGGCCCCGTGCCGTTCGGTCAACTGCGCGCGAAGTTCGAGAAGGGCGAGCCGCTTCCCGGTTTCTCCCTGCCCGACGTCACGGTGACGATCGCCGTCGATCAGACCTACACCGTCGTTTCAACAGACTTCACGCAGAACGTGGTCGGGTTGGTGAGAGGCAGCGACCCCGTGCTGCGCGATACGTACGTCTTCTTCGGCGCGCACCTCGATCACGTGGGCTACGCCCGTACCGGCCAGCCGAAGGGGCCCGTCAACGTGCCGGTCACGACCGATCCCATCTGGAACGGTGCCGACGACGACGCCTCGGGATCGGCGGCGTTGATGGCGATCGCGAGGGCGTTCGCGGCCGGGCCGAAGCCGCGGCGTTCGGTCGTGTTCATCTGGCACGCCGGGGAGGAGGCCGGCCTGCTCGGCTCGCGGTACATGGCCGACTTCCCGGTGGTGCCGCTCGACCGAGTCCAGGCGTCGTTCAACATCGACATGATCGGCCGCAACCGCGACGACAAACCGAGCGAGGCCAACACGCTCTACGTCATCGGCGCCGATCGCATCAGCACCGACCTTCACAACCTGCTCATCGCAACGAACGCCACCCTGGCGCGGCCGCTCACGCTGGACTTCGAGTTCAACGACCCGTCGGACGTCAACACCTTCTACACCCGGAGCGATCACTACACGTACGCCACGAAGGGCATCCCCGTCGCGTTCTTCTTCACCGGGACCCACGACGACTACCACGCGAACACCGACTCGGCAGACAAGATCCTGTTTCCGAAGCTCATCAGGATCGCGGACCTGGTCTATCGGACGGGCTTCAGCGTGGCCGACTCCGACCGGGTGCTCGAACGGGATCAGGCGGGCCCCAGGGCAGGCCGAGGCTTCTCGGGCCGCCTGCCCACGCCGGCGCACTGAGGCACAGGACACCGTGGCTGCTAACTGATTGTCTCGCTTGAACTTGCCGGATATCGTGCGAAGGCGAACGTCAGGCGAAATGGCCGCAAACCCCTTCAATTACAGGACTTTCCGTTGTTTCGACCCGCCGGATCGGGTAAAATAGCGGGTGCGCTCCTGCTAGCGGTTAGCCAACCTGGAAGTCATTCCTCAGAGTTCGGGGGACACGTGGCATTTGAGATCGGCGACAAGGTCATCTACCCAAACCATGGTCTCGGCGTGATCGAACGGATCGAGACGAAGACCATCATGGGGACGACCTGCGGGTTCTATCAGCTTCGTATGGCGAACGAGACGACGGTGTTCGTGCCGGTGGACAACGTCGACGGGGTCGGGCTCCGGCGGGCGATCACGGACATCGAAGTCGATCGGCTGTTCCAGTTGCTGAGCGACGGCAAGATCGACAGCCACCAGAACTGGAAAGGCCGCTTCAAAGACAATTCCGACCGGATGCGCACCGGCTCCATCTACGACGTCGTCGAGGTGCTCAAGAGCCTGACGTTCCTGGCCAAGGGCAAGAGCCTGTCGTTCCGTGAGAAGCGCATGCTCGATCGCGCCAAGTTCCTCGTGGTCTCCGAGATCACGGAAGTGATGGGGGAGAAGACGCCGCAGGTCGAGCAGAAGGTCGAGCAGGCGCTGGAGCGCTGCTTCTCGCTCAAGGCGCGCAACGAGGCACGCGCCAAGGCGGCGGCGTCCACGCCGCGCAAAGCGGCGGCGGCCAGCAGGGTCGCGACGCCGCGCCGTGCCGCTCGCGCGTCGTAGTTCGCAACCCTCCGCGTGTGAACGTTGATCTCCGGGGCCTCCCGCTGCTCGTCGGGAGGCCCCGTTGTCGTTTGGGCCGGCGATGACGCTCGTCGCTGCCATACGCACCGTCGCCGCCGCCGTCGCCGTCTCGGGCTACGTCCTGCTCGTGGGACCTCCGGTACTCCTCTGGACCGTCATCTCGAAGCGCCCGCGCCTCCTCTATGCGGCCGCGGCGATGGGCGTGCGGATGGGCTTCGCGCTCGCCGGCGTCCGCGTGAAGACGGCCGGCGTCGAGCACATGGTGCAGGGCGCGGCCGTGTACGTCTGCAACCACACCAGCAACGTCGACTCTCCCGCCGTGTTCTACGCGCTTCGATCGCGGTTCCCACGCGTGCGAGTGCTGTACAAGGCCGAGCTCCGGAAGCTGCCCGTCTTGGTCTGGGCGTTCGACGTGGCGGGGTTCGTCCCCGTCGAACGTGCGAACAAGGAGCAGAGCTGGCCGGCGGTGGACCGCGCGGCGGCCGCGCTCTGCGCGGGGCATTCGTTCTTCATCTTCCCCGAGGGGACGAGAAGCCGCACCGGGGAGCTGCTGCCTTTCAAGAAGGGAGGGTTCGTGATGGCCCTCAAGGCGCAGGCGCCGCTCGTGCCGGTGATCGTCAGCGGCGGCCGTGCGGCCATGCGCAAAGGCAGCCCGCTCATCTGGCCGGCGACCGTGACGGTGACGTTCCTGCCGGCCGTCTCGACCCGCGGGCTCTCGGTGGAGGACAGGAATCAGGTGATCGCCGACGTGCGCGCGCGCATGACCGCGGCGATCGGCGTCACCGGAACGCCGGACCGCGGATCGGCGTCAGTGGACCGGGTTTAGGCTCGCCTATGCGGGACTCAGGACCGGACCATGGGACCGCGGGACCGGAACAGCGGACCCGGGACCCTGGACTCGGCACCCGGGACCGGCCCATGGAACCAGTCCCGGCACAGCGAACCCGGGACCCAGGACACGGGACCCAGGACCGAACTAAAATCTGTCGCTCGTGACGGATCGGGACAAGGCGCGCACGTCCGGGGATCAGGTTTCCGAGCTCACCGCCGGCCGTTTGTCGGTGTATCTGCGCTGCTTGAACGCGCTCGATGCCGCTGGCGTGAAGAGCATCTCGTCCAGGGCCCTGGCCGAGCAGTTCCAGCTCAACGCTGCGCAGATCCGGAAGGATCTCGCGTACTTCGGGGAATTCGGCGTGCGCGGCGTGGGCTACTACGTCAAGGAGCTCAAGCGTCATCTGCGCGCGATTCTGGGGCTCGACCGAACGGTTCGCGTCGCGATCATCGGCGCCGGCAACCTCGGCTTCGCGCTCGCCGACTACCCGGGGTTCCGGCAGGAGGGCTTCGCCATCGTGGCCATCTTCGATTCCGAGCGCTCGAAGATCGGCCGGCGAACGCGCGGCGGCGTCCGCATCTACGACATCGCCGAGTTCAAGCGGCTCGTCCAGCGCGAGCGCATCGACATCGCGGTCGTCGCCGTCCCCGCCGCCGCGGCGCAGACCGTGGTCAACACCGTGCTGCAGACGGGCATCCGCGCCATCCTCAACTTCTCTCCGGGCAACCTGAAGGTGCCTCGTGACGTCAAGTTGAAGAACGTGGATCTCACGGTGTCGCTCGAGAGCCTGTCGTTCTTCCTGGCGCGAGAGGAACATGGCTAAGCACGGACGACCCACGCCGGTGCTGTCGCACGTGGATGCCGACGGGCGTGTGCGGATGGTGGACGTGTCGCCGAAGCCGGAGACCGTGCGCGAGGCCGTCGCCGACGGCTATGTCCGCATGGGACGCGCGGCAATCACCGCCATTCGCACGAAGCGCGTCGCCAAGGGCGATCCGCTGCAGACGGCGCGGCTCGCCGGCATCATGGCCGCCAAGCGGACCGCCGACATCATCCCGCTCTGCCACCCGCTCCCGCTCACCCACGTCGACGTCGATCTCACGGCCAGGCGCGACGGCTATCTGATCGTCGCGCGCGTCGGCACGGTCGGCCGGACGGGCGTCGAGATGGAGGCGCTCGTCGCCGTGTCGGCCGCGGCGCTGACCCTCTACGACATGCTGAAGGCCGTCGATCGGACGATGGTGATCGGCCCCATCAGCCTCCGGGAGAAGCGGGGCGGCCGCAGCGGCACGTTCCGGCGCGCATGAGCATGGCCGACACGCCCGCGACCATTGCGGACCTGCCGTTCTTCGTGGCGGGACGGTATCTCAAGCCGGATCTGCTCGGCCGCTGCCTGAACGGCGAGGTCCGGGCCATGAGCGGCCGCGCGCTCGTCGACCAGGTGCGCGACCTCAGCCTGGGCCTCTCGGCGCTGGGAATGGGACCGGGCGATCGCGTCGCCCTGCTCTCGGAGAGCCGGCCCGAATGGCTCGTCGCCGATTTCGCCGTCCTCACCGCCGGCGCCGTGACGGTCCCGATCTACCCGACGGTGTCGCCGGAACAGGTCGGCTTCATCCTCCGCGACAGCGGCGCGACGATCGCGATCGTGTCGTCGTCGACTCATGCCGAGAAGATCGCGGCCGTCGCGAACATCGCCCCGTCGCTTCGGATCGTGCTCGTGATGGACGCTCCGGAGGAGGCTGACCAACAGGACGACGTCGGGCAGCGAGAGCCGCAGCTCATGTCGGTGGCCTCCGTCGCCGAACGAGGCCATCGCCGGATCATGGATGGCTGGGGCGTCGCCCGCGAGTATCAGGAGCGGGCGAGGGCCGTCGGGCCCGACGACCTCGCGACCATCATCTACACCTCGGGGACGACGGGCGATCCCAAGGGCGTGATGCTGACGCACGGGAACATCGCTTCGAACGTCGCCGGCGTCCTCTCGGTGGTCGACCTGACGGAGAACGACACCGCGCTGTCGTTCCTGCCGCTGTGTCATGCCTTCGAGCGCACGGTCTCGTACGTCTGCCTGGCGAGCGGCGTGTCGATCGTCTTCGCAGAGTCGATCGACACGGTCGCCAGGGATCTGACGGTCGTGCGGCCCACGGTGATGTCCGGCGTGCCGAGGATGTTCGAGAAGCTCTACGCGAGAGTCCTCGAGAAGGGCATGACCGCGACCGGCCTGCGGCGCACGATCTTCGATCGCGCCATCGAGCTGGCCAAGGTTCGAGGCCGCGCGATCAGCCTGGGAGAGCCGCTGCCTGCCTGGGCGCGCCTTGCGTCCGGCCTCGCCGATCGGATGGTGTTCTCGAAGATTCGCGACGGGATCGGCGGCCGGCTGCGGTGGGCCGTCTCGGGCAGCGCGCCGCTGAACGTCGAGATCGCGCGGTTCTTCCTCGGCGTCGGGCTGCCGATTCTCGAAGGCTACGGCCTCACCGAGACGGCCCCGGTGCTCGCCCTCACGCCCCCCGGCCGCATCCGCTTCGGCACCGTCGGGCCGCCGCTGCCGAACGTCGAGCTGAGGATCGCTCCCGACGGCGAGATCCTCGCCCGCGGGCCGAACGTGATGCGCGGGTACTACGGCCGGCCCGACGACACTGCCGCCGCGCTGCGCGACGGGTGGTTTCACACCGGCGACATCGGCGAGCTCGACCCGCACGGCTATCTGCGGATCACCGACCGCAAGAAAGAGCTGCTCGTGACCTCCGGCGGAAAGAAGATCGCGCCGCAGCCGATCGAGGAGCGGCTGCGGGCTCACGGCCTCGTGGCCCACGCGATCCTCGTCGGCGACCGGCGCCACTTCCCGGCCGCGCTGATCTCACCCGAGTTCGCCGCACTCAGCCGAACGCTGCGTCTCGACGAGACCACGCTCCGCGCGCGGCTTGAGGACGAGGACGTCCGGGCGGTGTATCAGGCGGTGGTCGACGAGGTGAACCGCACGCTGGCGCAGTTCGAGCGCATCAAGAAGTTCGCCCTCATCGCCGCGGAGTTTTCGGTCACGTCCGGAGAGCTCACCCCGACGCTCAAGGTGAAGCGGCAGGTCATCGCCGAGCGCTACAAGGGCGTCATCGAGCGGTTCTACGCTTAGGTCTCGCGTCCCCGCGGCCGTCACCCTGCCGTACGCCCGACGGCGTCAGCGGGCCTGGGGACCGAGGGCGTTCAGTTCGCTGGCGAGCCGGTCGAGCGCCGCCTGGTGACCCATGGCTGCCGTGAGCCCTCGAATGAGCAGCGCCGCCGCGTCGTTGCCGAACCCGCGCACCGTCTGGTGGAACACGATGCGCGTCCGCTGCGGACCGAGCGGCTCGAAGACGTGGTCGTAGTCGACCGTGAGCCAGCCCATCTTGCCGGTCCACATCCAATGGGACGGCGGCTCGAACTGCGTCATGCGGAACGTGACGCCGCCGGCGAACGTCGCCACGGTGTCGGGGCCGGCCACGCTCGTCGACGTCGCCGTGGGCGCGCCGGCCTCACCGAGCCAGCTCTTCCACTCGCCGATCTCGTTGAAGTGCGTCCATGTCACGTCGCGACCGACGTCGGCCACGATTTGCCGGCGGAACGCCGTCGCGGGTGTGCCGGCGCGAAACACCTCGACGATCCCGAACACCAGCAGGATCAGAAGGAGCATCTTGGCCAGTCGACGCAGGGCGCGCATTGTCCGGGCGGCAGGTGTCGCGGTGTCGTGCGCCGGCGCCTACTGCCAGTCCTCGAACCAGCGCGCTTCTTTGATCGGCCACCAGCGAAGCTGGACCTTGCCGATGATGTACTTCTTGGGGACGAAGTTCCAGCTTCGGCTGTCGGAGCTGTTGTTCCGATGGTCGCCCATCACGAAGTAGTAGCCCTGCGGCACGATCTTCGGCCCCCACGTGTCGTGCGGCATGCGAAACTCCTCGGGGATGAAGTCGTCGGGCAGCGGCACGTCGTTGCGATAGACGTGGCCGTCCTCGCTGCGGATCGTGTCGCCGGGCTCGGCGACGACGCGCTTGACGAACGACTTCTCGGGATCCTCCGGGTAGAGCAGCATCACGATGTCGCCGACCCGCGGATCGTGCAGCCGGTAGGCGAGCTTGTTCACGATGAGCCGATCCTGGTCTTCGAGCGTCGGGGCCATGCTCTGGCCTTCCACACGGGCGACCTGGAAGCCGAAGGTGACGATCAGGGTCGCGTAGACGGCGGCCGAGACCAGCGTCTTGAACCACGCGACGAGCTCCTCGCCGACGCGCGCCAGCATGCCGGGCCCCGCAGGATCCCGGCGCGGCGCGTGCGTGGCGAGGCGGCTGTCCGACGAGTGCTCCAGCGATCCTGCGCCGCTGGCCGTGATGCCCCCGGCGCCAGCCGGCGGCGCTAGAGCTGCAGATACTCCCGCAGCCGCCGCGTCTGCGATCGGCTGACGGGAATTTCGGTAGCTTTCGGGTCTTTCATCTTCAACAGGTAGTTCCGGCTGAACCACGGCACGATCTCCTTGATCTTCTTGATGTTCACGAGGTGCGACCGGTGGACCCGCCAGAAGCACTCCGGGTCCAATCGAGCCTGCAGTTCGTCGAGCGTCCGGTAGTTCGAGGTTCCCGACACCGTGTTAGTTACCACGACAATGGCCTCATCGACCAGAGACGCGTAGACGACCTCGTCGGCCTGGACGAGCACGAACCGCTCGCCGGCCCGGATGGCGAGCTGATCGCGCCGGCCCTGCCGCGCCTGCACGGCTTCGATCACCTTTTCCAGCTCGGCGGGCGTGAGCGGCAGCTTGGCCGTCTCCTCGCTCGCCAGCCGTCGTCTCACGCGATCGAGCGTCTGCTCGAGCCGCTCCTCGTCCACGGGCTTGAGCAGGTAGTCGACGGCGTTCACCGAGAACGCTTCGATGGCGTACTGATCGAACGCCGTCACGAACACGATCTGCGGCTGGACGCCGGCGTCGATGAGCCGGCGGGCGACCTCGAAGCCGGTGAGCCCTGGCATCTGCACGTCGAGAAAGAGCACGTCGGGCTTCAGCTCGGCGGCGGCCCGCAGCGCCTCGACCCCGTTGGTCGCCTCGCCGGCGACCTCCGTGCCGCCGATCTGATCGAGCAGGAAGATCAGCTCCTCGCGGGCGAGCTTCTCGTCGTCGACCACGAGCACGCGAATCGGGCGCGTCATCTCAGGCCGATGCCCGCTCGGGCAGGAGCATCTTCGGCAGCTCCATCCGCGCGAGCGTCCCCTCGCCGGCGACGCTCTGCAGGCGGAGCCGGCAGTTCGCGCCGTAGATGACGCGCAGCCGCTCGTTCACGTTCTGCAGGCCGATCCCGTGCGCGGCCGTGGCCTCGAGCCGTTCGCTCGCGATGCCGATGCCGTTGTCGATGACCTCGATGACCACGTGGCCGGCGCGCTGGACCGCACGGATGGTAATCCGCCCCTGGCCGATCTTGCGCGACAGGCCGTGCTTGATCGAGTTCTCCACGAGCGGCTGGAGGATCATGCTCGGCACGACGACGTCCAGGCTGTCCTCCTCGACGTCCTTCTCGACGACCAGGCTCGGCCCGAACCGCACGCGTTCGATGTCGAGATACTCGTCCATCGCCGCGAGCTCCTCGCGCAGCGTGACGAAGTGCTCCTGGCTCCGCATGAGCCGGCGCAGCAAACCCGAGAGCTTCACGATCAGCATCCGGGCCGTCTCGGGCTGCGAGCGGATCAGCGACGTGATCGACGTGAGCGTGTTGAACAGGAAGTGGGGATTGATCTGGTTCGACAGCGCCTGGATCCGGGCTTCCATGAGCAGCTTCTCCTGCTCGGCCAGCCGGTGCTCGATGCGCGCGCTGTTCCAGATCTTGATCGGGATGGCGACGCCGAGCACGGGCGTGATGGTGACGAGCAGCCGGACCCAGCCGTTGGTGGGCGCGAAGTCGAAGATGCTCGACGGGAACCGGCTGTCGATGCTCTGGCGGATCAGCTCGAGCAACAGCGGCGCCGTGACGAGGATCACCTGCCAGTCGAGCTGCAGGCTGCGGACGAGCCGCCATGCCGATCGGTGGAGCTTGGTCACGAAGAACGGCGAGAAGCGCCAGATCTCTTCCTTGGGACAAATCTCGCGGAGACCGCCGCCGGCGAACCCGCAGCCCACGGCGAACGGCAGGGCGCCGAACTCGCCGGCGAAGAGCGGCGGCACGCCGAGCGCGGCGCCCACGATCGCGCCGGCGTACGGCCCCGCGATGAGCCCGGCCAGGTAGGCGCCCGACAGCGTCAAGTCCGCCGCTTCGTACCGCAGGATCAGCCGGGCCACGACGCCGGCGACGAGCGGGACGCCGAAGCCGGCGGCGAACACGAGGCGCTCGGGCCAGTCGCGCCGCTCGGTCAGCAGGATGCGCCGAAACCAGTGGAACCGCACGAGCATCGTCGCTAGCACGGCCGCCACCGCGATGTTCGCCATGAGCGCGATCGGCGGCAGGAATTCGTGCGTGAGCGGACCGGACTCGTGCATGGTCAGGGAAGATAACTATAACACCCGTCGTGAGTTATGCGGCCGAGCGCGACCCGCGTCCGGCCGCCGTCGGCGCGCGTCGGCGGCGACGGCCTCGTGACGGTTTGCTATCATGACGACCATGATCCGCCCGTTCATTGTCGGCTTCATCACCACCTTCAAGCACATGTTCAAGCGGCCGAACACGGTGAACTACCCGGCCGAGAAGGTGCCGATGTTCCCGAAGTACCGCGGCAAGCAGGTGCTGATGCGCGACGAGAACGGGCTGGAGAAGTGCGTCGCGTGCGGGCTGTGCTCGGTGGCCTGCCCGGCTGACGCCATCTACCTCGAGCCGGCGGAGAACGACGGCACGGTCGCGGCCGGTCCGCGCTACGCGTCGGTCTACCAGATTCACAAGACGCGCTGCATCTTCTGCGGCTACTGCGAGGAAGCCTGCCCGGTGTCGGCGATCTTCATGGGCAAGGACTACGAGCTGGCCGTCTACAGCAACCGCGACTTCATCTGGGACAAGCAGGATCTGCTCGTGCCCGCTGCGCCCGCCGAGGCGGCGCGCTGAGTCGCTGCCGCCGGGCGACCCGGCGGCCTCCTTTCCTTCATGTCGGCATTCCTGGATGCCCTGAACCAGCGCGTGCTCGTGTGCGACGGCGCCATGGGCACCGTGCTCTACGCGAAGGGCATCTTCCTCAACCGCTGCTTCGACGAGCTGAACCTCACGCGGCCCGACCTCGTCGCCGAGATCCATCGTGACTACGCCGCGGCCGGCGCCGACGTGCTCGAGACCAACACGTTCGGCGCGAACCGCTTCAAGCTCGAGCAGTTCGGCCTGGTGGACGCGCTCACGCGCATCAACGCGGAGGGGGCGCGTCTCGCCAGGCGCGCGGCCGATGGGCGGGCCTGGGTCGCCGGGTCCGTTGGGCCGCTCGGCGTGCGGGTGGAACCGTGGGGGAGGACCGGGCTCGACGAGGCCGCCGCGGCCTTCGCCGAGCAGGCCGAAGCGCTCGCCTCCGGCGGCGCCGATCTGTTCATCCTCGAGACGTTCACGGACGTCAACGAGCTGGCCACGGCGGTTCGCGCGATTCGCGCGGTCTCGACGCTGCCGATCGTCGCGCAGTTGACGACGGGCGAGGACGGCCACACGCTGGACGGCACGCCGCCCGACCGGTTCACCGCCGAGCTGGAGCGCGCCGGGGCGGACGTCATCGGCCTCAACTGTTCGGTGGGCCCGGCCGCGATGCTCGAGACGATCGAGGCGATGGCTCACGTCACGAGCGCGCCCCTGTCGGCCCAGCCGAATGCCGGCCTGCCCAGGGCAGTCGACGGGCGCAACCTCTATTTGAGTTCGCCGGAGTACATGGCAAGCTACGCGCGGCGCTTCGTGAACGTCGGCGTCAGGCTCGTGGGCGGATGCTGCGGGACGACCCCGGGCCACACGCGGCAGATTGCCGACGCCGTCCGGACGCTGTCGCCGGCGGCGCGCACGCGGCCGGCCGCGCCGGCCGGCGACCAGCCGCCGCGGTCGCGGCCCGTCGCGCGCCGGGAGAAGTCGCGCATGGCGCGCGCCCTCGCCGACGCGGAGTTCGTCGTGCTGGCCGAGATCGCCACGCCGCGCGGCGTGGACCTCGGCCCGGCTCTGGCCGTCGCGAGACGATTCAAGGATCTCGGCGTCGGCGCCGTGAACGTGCCGGACTACCCGCAATCGGGCGCGCGCGCGAGCGCGCTGGCCGTCTCGGCGCTGATCGAGCAGGGGCAGGTGGAGACGCTGCTGCAATACACCTGTCGGGACCGGAGCCTGATCGGCATGCAGTCGGACCTGGTCGGCGCGCACGCGATGGGCGTGCGGAACGTTCTCTTGACCACCGGCAGCCCGGCGCGCGTGAGCAGCTACGCCGACGCGACGTCGGTCTACGAGGTCGACGCGATCGGCTTGATTAACATGGTGGCGCGTTTGAACCAGGGACAGGACATCGCGGGCCAGCCGATCGGCGCGCCGACGCAGTTCCACATCGGCGCGGCGATCAACCCGTTCGCCGCCGATCAGGACGCCGAGTGGCGCCGGCTCGCGCTCAAGATCGACGCCGGCGCGGAGTTCGTCGTGACGCCGCCGGTCTTGGACGTCGAGGCCTTCGAGGCGAAGCTCGGCGACATCCGGCGGGCGGGCGTTCCGGTCATTGCGGCCGTGCCGGCGCTCGACGGGCTCCGTCACGCCGAGTTCCTGGCGAGCGAGGTCGTCGGCGTGCGCGTCGCCGAGGGCGTGCTCGACCGGCTGCGGCGCGCCGCCGACGAGGCCGACGAAGCCCTGGCCATTGTCGTCGAGATCGCCGTCCGGCTGCGCACGCTGGTCGCCGGGCTGCAGGTCACGACATTCCACGGGTCGCCGCAGACGGCCGAGCGGCTGCTCAACGAGGTGGGGAGATTGCGGCATGCGTGATGCACCGAACAGCACCAGCCTGCGGGAACACATGCTGCTCTTCAGCCGGTTTCTCCGGAGCCCCCGCACGGTCGGCGCCGTGACGCCGAGCTCGCGCGCGGTTGGCGAGGCCATGGTCGCCAATCTCGATTTCAGCAAGCCGCTGCGCATCGTGGAGCTGGGCGCCGGAACCGGCGCGCTGACGGCGCCGATCGTCGAGCGGCTCGGCCCGCACAACCAGTTCCTGGCGATCGACATCGATCCGGCGTTCTGCAAGAACATCCAGAAGCGCTGGCCCGGCATCGAGTGCATCTGCGCCTCGGCCGAGCGGCTCGACACGATCGTCGTCGACCGCGGCATGGCGCCGGTCGATCACATCGTCTCCGGGCTGCCGTTCGTCAGCCTGCCGATTGCGGTGACGCGCCAGATCCTCAGGTCGATCGCCGCCGTGCTGCGTCCGGGTGGCACGTTCACGACGTTCCAGTACCTGCACGCGTACAAGCTGCCGTCGGCCGTTGCCTTCCGGAAACAGATGAGCGGCCACATGGGCAGCCTTCCGCACGTCCACCTCGTGGTCCGGAACTTCCCGCCGGCGCTGATTCTGACCTGGACCAAGCAGGGATAACGGACCGGCCGACGGCACGACGCTGGGTATTTCCTTCGCTTCGGGTCGGGTCAGCCCGGTGGTGATGCGATCGGTCGGCCCGCGTCAGCTCGTGCCTCGGACGTGTTGTACCTGATACACCTGTCGTACCGACCCTCGTGAGCACAACCGTCTTCTACATCTCCGGCCACGGCTTCGGCCACGCGGCACGCCAGGCACCGATCGTCACGTTGCTCGGCCGCGACGCCGACGATCGGATTCAGATTCGGTCGTCGGTCTCGCCCGAGATGCTGCGTCGCAGCATCGGCGTGCCGTTCGACTTGCGGCCGGTACCGGTGGACACCGGCATCGTGCAGGCGACGAGCGTGGCGCACGACGACGAGGCGACCGTCGACGCGGCGCTCGAGTTCTATCGCACGTTCGACGCACGCATCGCGTCAGAGGTGGCCGCGCTCTCGAGCGAGCGCGTCGATCTCGTCGTGGGCGACGTGCCGCCGCTCGCCTTCGAGGTCGCGGCCGCGCTCGGCGTGCCCGGCGTCGCGATCGCCAACTTCACCTGGGACTGGATCTACGAGACGCATCCGGGGTTCCTGCCGCGCGGCGCCGACGTGCTCGAGCGGATACGCGCGGCCTATCGCAAGGCCGCGCTCGCGATCGAGTTGCCGTTCTCCGGCGGCTTCGAGGTCTTCCCGCGTGTGACGGTGGTACCGCTCGTCGGCCGCAAGCCCACGCGCAGCCGAGCCGATACCCGCACGCACTTCGGCTTGCCGGCGCGCGGGCGCGTCGTGCTGCTGTCGTTCGGCGGCTACGGGCTGCCATCGCTCGACCTTGCCGCCGTGGACTGCCGGACCGACTGGACGGTGGTGACGACCGATCTCAGCAGCCCGGGCGCCGGTTCCCTCCCGGCTCACGTGCGTCTCGTGGACACGCCGGCGTTGTCGGCCGGCGGGTTCGGTTACGAGGATCTCGTGGCCGCATCCGACGTCGTGGTCACGAAGCCGGGCTACGGCATCATCGCGGAGTGCATCGTCTCCGACGTGCCGGTGCTGTACACGTCGCGCGGCCAGTTTCGGGAATACGACGTGCTCGTCGCCGCGCTGCGCCGGTACGTCCGGGCGCGCTTCATCGACCACGACGATCTGTTCGGCGGGCGGTGGCGAGAGGCGCTAGAGGCCGTGCGCGCTCAGCCCGATCCGCCCGAGCGGATGCCGACCGATGGCGCCGAGCGGGTGGTGGCGCTGCTGCGGGACCTTCGCCGGCCGGTTCACTCCTCGACGTCCGTCATCCCGTGATCGAGCTCGTGGAGGAAGATCATCGATCGATGTGACGGGATGTCGAACCGCCTCCGGCACCGGGCGCACGTCACCACGTCGTCCATGCGGTACAGGTGATCCTGGAGCTTCGCGTAGCGGGCGCGATCGCGCTCGTCGGCTCCGGACGGAGGCCGGTCCTTCTTCGTGCGCCGCGCCCAGCGGATCTGGTAGTCCGCGCGGTGCCGGCAGAGCGGACAGACGAGCGACATCGGCCGGGTCTCGAACTTCTCGACGAAGAAGTCGCGTTCGGAAAGCGCCACGGCGGCATCTTATCAGGCCGCCCCGCGATCGCCGTGCCGATTCGACGGTCGGCCGTTCAGTACAGAAACGGGATCATGCGCGCCCGCACGCGACGGGCGTACGCCCGATAGGCGTCGCCGAACTGCCGGGTGAGCCCCCGTTCTTCGAAGGGGATCGCCAGCGCAAGATAGGCCGTGCTGACGACGGCGAACAGACAGCGCGTGGTCGTCATGTGCGGCGCCGGCCACACCATCAGCGTCCAGCCGAAGTAGATCGGATGGCGCACGAGGGCGTACCAGCCGTCCGTGATCAAGCCGGATCGCGGCGTTCGCTCGCCGAGTCCCTGGCGCAGGCCGGCCAGCTCGAGGACGTCGAGCCGCCGCGAGGACGCGCCCGTGATGAACACGCCGGCGAGCTGCAGCGCCGCCGGCCCGGCAGCCCACGGCGCTCGAATGTGC
This sequence comes from Acidobacteriota bacterium, assembly GCA_020853395.1. Lineage (NCBI taxonomy): Bacteria > Pseudomonadati > Acidobacteriota > Acidobacteriota bacterium. The sequence continues at coordinate 347,920 of JADYYY010000010.1, read as the reverse complement.
CAGAGCTCGCCAGGCAGCGGTTGCCACGCGGCGCACACGAGGATGAAGAGCGCGCTCGCCACCCAGACGTACAGGCTCCGCTCCAGCGCAGGCGAGACCCGGCGCGCGATCCAATCCTTCGCGCCGATCCGCGCGAAGAGCGAATGGTGGAGCGCGAACACGCTGAAGAGCACGATGTCGATGCCGACGGCGCGCCACGCGCCCACGGTCGCCGCGCTCCCGCCACCGAAGTCCGTGAGGTACCGCCAGACGCCATACGCCAGCGCCAGCACGAACGTGAGCGCGCCGCCGACGACGAAGAGGGCGCGGAGCAGGCGAGCGAGGCGTGGCGTCACCGGCAAGGTCCTATCATAGGGACCATGCCTCAGGTTCGCGTCGTGATGACGGGAATCGGCGTCGTCTCGCCGTTCGGTGTCGGCCGCGATCGCTATTGGGCGGCGCTCAGCGCCGGCGAAAGCGCGGTGCGCACGGTGACGGCGTTCGACGTCTCCGAGCTGTCGTGCCGGGTGGCGGCCGTCGTGCCCGACGACGTGCTCGGGGACGCGGAGGCGGCGGCGAGCGAAGCTCGCGCGGCGAGCCGCGACGGGCGGATCGATGCCCGCAAGGCGGCCAAAGTCTCGCGCATCGCCGTGCTGGCCGCCAGCGAGGCCCTGGCCGACGCGGGGCTCGATCCCGCGCCTGCCGACCTCGGCGTCATCGTCGGCAGCGGCGCCGGCGGCATCGACGTCGCCGAACGGCAGTACGGCGACTTTCACGCCGGCGATCGGCACCGCGTCTCGCCCTATGCCATTCCCATGTCGATCGTCGGCATCGTCTCGAGCGAGATCTCGATCACGCTCGGCCTTCGAGGGATGAGCCACGTGCTGTCGACCGGCTGTACGAGCTCGACGGACGCGATCGGCTACGCCGCGTCGCTCATCCGGCACGGCGAAGCGGAGGTGTTGATCACCGGCGGCGCCGATGCGTGCGCGACGCCGGGGATGCTGTTCGGATTCAGCCGGATGCGCGTGCTCTCGACACGGTACAACGATCGGCCGGCCGCGGCGTCGCGGCCGTTCGATCGCGACCGCGACGGGTTCGTGCTCGGCGAAGGCGCATGGCTCTTCGTGCTGGAGCGCGAAGATCGCGCCCGCGCCCGCGGTGCGATGGTGTATGCGACCGTCGACGGCTACGCGTCCACGTGCGACGCGTATCACCGCGTGCAGATGGATCCCGATGGCATCCAGATCGTCCGCGCGATGAGCCTCGCCCTCGGTCGAGCGGGTCGGCCGGCCGAGAGCCTCGGCTACGTGAGCTTCCACGGCACGTCGACCGTGTTGAACGACGCGGTGGAGGCGCGATGCGTGCGGCAGGTGCTCGGGCCGGCCGCTCGGCGCGTGCCGGGGTCGTCGGTCAAGTCCATGATCGGCCACCCGCAGGGGGCGAGCGGCGCGGCCGGCGTGGCGGCGACCGCGCTCGCGTTCGCGCACGGCGTCCTGCCGCCGACGATCAACGTCCAGCACCAGGATCCGGCGTGCGATCTCGACGTGATTCCGAACCACGCGCGTTCAGCGCGCGTCGAGGCGGCGCTGTGCAACTGCCTCGGGTTCGGATCGAAGAACAGCGCGCTCGTGCTGGGGCATCCGGATGCTTGACGTGCTCGTCGCCGGCGCCGGGCCCGCCGGCGCGGTGGCGGCGATCGTGCTCGCGCGCGCCGGGGCGCGCGTCGTGATGATCGACCGCGCGGCGTTCCCTCGCGACAAGCTGTGCGGCGACACGCTGAACCCCGGCGCCATCGCGCTGCTCGCCGGCTTGGGCCTCACCGGCGGCCCGCTCGACACGGCACGCCCGCTCTACGGCATGCGCCTGACGGGGCCGCGCGCCGCCGTGGTCGTGCGCTACGGCAGCGGCGTCTCCGGCCTTGCCGTCCGCCGTGTCGATCTCGATGCGTGGCTCGTCCGCGAAGCCGTCCGCAGCGGCGCGCGCTTCGAGAGCGGCGTCACGGCGCGCGGCGTCCTCGTGGAGGACCACGACGGGGTGCCCACCGTGCGCGGGCTTCTGCTGGCCAGACGAGGCGGCACCGGTGCGCTGCGCCTGCCCGCGGTGCTGACGATCGGCGCGGACGGCCGCCGATCGGCCGTCGGCCAGTCGGCCGGGCTGATGAAGCCAAGCGGCCGACGGCGTCGATGGGCCTACGGCGCGTACGTGTCCGGCGTCGCCGGCATGACCGACGTCGGCGAGATGCACGTGCACGGCGGCTGGTACGTCGGGCTCGCGCCCGTCGCCGATGGGCTGGTCAACGTCTGTCTCGTCCGCCGGCCTGGTCCTGATCACGGGACACCGCGCGAGATCCTCCGGCGCGCGATCGCCGCGGATGCCGAGCTGTCGGATCGGCTTGCCGGCATGACGTTCGAGAGCGACATCCGCGTGCTCGGCCCGCTCGCGACGCGCGTGCGTGCGGTCGGCGATCACGGCGTGCTGCTCGCTGGCGACGCGAGCGGGTTCGTCGATCCGATGACGGGCGACGGGCTGCACCTCGCGATGCAGAGCGCCGTGCTGGCCGCGCAGGAAGCGCTCCGGACGCTCGAGAGCGGCGACCTCGCCGGCGCGCCCGCGCGGCTGCGGGCCGCCAGGCAGGCCGCCTTCGGACGCAAGCTCCGGTTCAACCGCGCGGTCAAACGGCTGGTGGACTCGCCCGCGGCCGTGCACCTGGCCGACATGGGCGCGCGCGTGGCGCCCGCCCTGCTCGAGCGCGCCGTGCGGTACGCGGGAGATGTGCCGTGAACGCCGTCGCGTTCGTCATCGCCCTGATCTTCGGCCTCATGCTGGCCGAACAGCGAGCCTCCGCGCGCCACGAGCAGCAGTTGCGGGCGGAAGGTGCCATCGAGCCGCCGGGCGATGTCTATCGGGCGCTGGCGCTGACGTATCCCGCGGCGTTCCTCATCATGGGTCTCGAAGGGATCTGGCGCGCGTCGCACCAGGCAGCCGCGGCCGGCGGACCGTCGTGGGCCGCCTCGGGCGTCGTGCTGTTCGTCGTCAGCAAGATGCTGAAGTACTGGGCGATCCGCGCGCTCGGCCATCGCTGGAGCTTTCGCGTGCTGGTGCTGCCCGGCAGGCCGCTCGTGTCGGATGGTCCGTATCGCTATGTCGATCATCCCAACTACATCGCGGTCATCGGCGAGCTCGTCGCGACGGCGCTGATGGTCGGGGCGCGCGTGACCGGCCCGATCGCTGGAGCAGGCTTCGGCATCGTGTTGTGGAGGCGCTGGCGGTTCGAGCGCCGGGTGCTGGCCGATGCGCGGGCGAAACGCGTTTCGCCTGCCGGCGTAGACTAGAACCATGGTGCGAGCGCTCGCGGTCTGGCGGCGGACCGCGCTTCTGTCGGTGGCGATCGGGCTGGCCGTGGTCTCGGTTGGCGCGCAAGGCCGCGGCGCGGCGAGCGATCCGGTCGCCCTCGTTCGGATCGCGCTCGGACACGGCGACGTCGTCGCCGCGCGCACGATCGCCGAGGCGGTGCCGCCGGCCAACGCGCCTGCGCGCGAGCTCGGCCTCGCGCTCGTCGCGGTCTTCGAAGGCAAGCACGAGGACGCGCGCGCCCGGCTGACGCCGTTGGCGGAACGGGCGCCGCTCGGCGACGCCTCACTCGAACTGGGGCTGCTCGATCTCGCGACCGGCCGGCGCGCCGAAGCGCGGCGTCGCCTCGACGCGCTCGCCTCCGTGCGGTCGTTCTCCGGGCCCGACGACTTCTTCCGCCTTGCGCGCGCGGCGCGCGGCACGCGCGAGTTCCTGCTCGCCAACGACGCCTATCAGCGCATCGCCGACGTTCCGCGCGCCGACATCCAGACCGAGTGGGGCGACATGTTCTTCGAGCGTCATCAGCCTGGCGACGCCGTGACGAACTATCGCAAGGCGCTCGAGATCGACGCGCAGTGGGTGCCCGCGATGCTGGGGCTGGCGCGTGCGCTCGCGTCGGAGAACCCAGCCGAGTCGCGTAAGCAGCTCGAGGCCGCGCGCGCACAGGCGCCGGGTCACCCTGACGTCGCGCTGGTGACGGCGCAACAGCGGCTCGAGGCCGAGGATCCGGCCGGGGCCGCCGCCGCGCTCGACGAGCTCGCGGCCATCCAGCCGAATACGATCGAGGAAGCGGCCGAGCGCATGGCCGTGATCTACAAGGAGCGCGGCATCGAGGCGCTCGACGAATCGGCCGCGCGCGCCCGCGCGATCGACCCGACGTCAGGTCTCGGCTACCGCCGGGCGAGCGAGCAGGCCGCGCACGACTACCGGTTCGACGACTCGGCGGCGCTCGCGCGCAAGGCCATCGAGGCCGATCCCGACGATGCCGCGGCGCACTTCAGCCTGGGGCTCGCGCTGATGCGGACCGGCGACGAGCCAGCCGCGCGCACCGCGCTCGAAACCTCGTGGGATCTCGACAAGAGCGCGCCGCTCACGAAGAACCTGCTCGACCTGCTCGACCGGCTCGACGGGTTCGACATCGTCAGCCACGAGGACTTCATCTTCAAGTTCGCGAAGGAAGAAACCGCCGTCATGCGGGTGTTCGCGATCCCGTTGGCCGAGGAAGCGTATCGGCAGTTCGTCGAACGCTACGGCATCACGCCGAAAGGGCCGCTGCTCGTCGAGGTCTTCCCGCGCCACGACGACTTCGCCGTGCGCACGCTCGGCCTGCCCGGGCTCGTCGGCGCGCTCGGCGCCTGCTTCGGCCGCGTCGTGACGATGGACTCGCCGCGCGCGCGACCGCCGGGCGACTTCAGTTGGCAGGCCACGCTCTGGCACGAGCTGGCGCACGTCTTCACGCTCCAGGCGTCCGACTACCGCGTGCCACGCTGGCTCACCGAGGGCGTGTCCACCTACGAGGAACACCGGCGCCAGCCGGCCTGGGGACGCGAGCTCACGCTCGAGTTCGCCAACCGGCTCGCGAAGGGGGAGAACTTCGGCGTCAAGAAGCTGCCGCAGGCGTTCAAGCGCCCCGAGACGCTGTCGCTGGCCTATTTCGAAGCGTCGCTGCTCGTCGAGCACCTCGTCGCGCTCAACGGCGAGGCGGGCCTCCGCACGCTGCTGCAGGCCTACGGCAATCGCGACAAGGACGATCAGGCGTTCGCGAAAGCCTTCGGCCGAAGCGTCGACGACGTGGAGAAGTCGTTCGCGGCGTTCCTGGACGAGCGCTATGCGGGTGTCCGCGATGCGATGGCCGATCCGCCGAGCCAGGTCGCGCCCACCGACGTCGCGGCGCTGCGGGCGCGCGCCGAGAAGGCGCCCGGCAACTTCCTGAGCCAGCTCGCGCTCGGCCGTGCGCTCCTGCGATCGGGCGACGCGACGGGTGCGCGCGAGCCGCTCGAGCGCGCCGCCGCCCTCGTGCCCATGGCGATGGGCGAGGAGAGCCCCAAGGCGTTGCTCGCCGGCATGGTCGAGAAGACCGATCCGGCGCGCGCGCGCCGGCTCCTGCGGGAGCTGCTCACCTACGATCACACCAACATCGGCGCGGCGCGTCGTCTCGCCGCGCTGGCGTCGGCCGGCGGCGACGCCGCGAACGAAGACTACGCGCTCGCGCTCGTGGCCGAGCTGGATCCGTTCGACGCGGTGGCGCACAGCCGGTTGGGTGGGCGTTTGCTCGCCAAGGGCGATGCGGCTGGCGCGCTCCGCGAGTTCCAGGCTGCGCTGGCGATTGGTCCGGCGAACCTCGCGGAAGCGCACGCCGATGCCGCCGAGGCGCTGCTGAAGCTCGGCCGCCGGCAGGAGGCGCGGCGCGAGGCGCTCGAGGCCCTGCAGCAGGCGCCGACGTTCGCGCGCGCGCAGGACCTGCTCCTCGAGGCGTCGGAGCCCTGATTGGCCATCATGACGATGAAGCGGCTGATGTCGGGGGCGCTGGCGGGCGTCCTCCTGCTGGGCGCCGGAGTTCGCGCCGCCCACGCGCAGGGCGGCGAGCGCTACGTGCTGATCGTCCAGGGTGCGTCGGGCGAGGACCAATACGCCACGCTCCACCGCAAGTGGGTCAACGGGCTCGTCGAGGTCCTCCGGACACGGTTCAAGTACGACGCATCGCACCTCGTGGTGCTCGCCGAGCAGCCGTCGGCCGGTGAGCTGCGCGCGACGGCCGACAGCCTGAAGGCGGCGGTAGGGAAGCTCGCCGCGACGATCAAGCCGTCCGATCAGCTCGTGGTCGTGCTCATCGGCCACGGCAGCGGACAGGGCGCCGACGTGAAGTTCAATCTCGTGGGACCTGATCTCGGCGTCGCGGAGTGGGCGGCTCTGCTCAAACCGGTGCCCGGGCGCCTGGCGCTGGTCGACACCACCAGCGCGAGTGCGCCCTACCTCACCGGCCTCTCGGCACCCGGCCGGGTCATCATCACCGCGACCAATACGGCCGCGCAGCGGTACCACACCGTCTTCCCGGAAGGGTTCATCCAGGCGTTCTCGGACGCGACCGCCGACGCCGACAAGAACGGCCGCATCTCGCTGCTCGAGGCGTTCACGTTCGCGTCGCGCGTCGTCACGCAGCACTACGAGCAGAGCGGCACGATGGCGACCGAGACCGCGATGATCGATGACGACGGCGATGGCAAGGGGCGGCTCGCGGCCGAGCAAGGGCCCGACGGCCGCATCGCCGCGCTCACCTACCTCGACGGCGTTGCCGTGCCGACCTCCTCCGATCCCGAGCTACAGCGGCTGCTCGTCCGGCAGCAGCAGTTGACCGAGCAGGTGGACGACCTCCGGCGGCGCAAGGACACGATGCCGGCAGAGGAATTCGACAAGCAGCTCGAGCAGCTCCTCACGGAGCTGGCCAGGGTGTCGAGAGAGGTTCGAAGCAAGACGCCCGCGCCGCGGTGACGCCCGCCGTGCCTCTGGCTGATCCGCTCACGCGCGGTCTAGCCAGTCGATCGTCATCCGTTCCGGCCGGCGCAGCACCCTGCCGAGCATCAGCCCCGCCAGGCACCCCGCGAGCGGCGCCCACAGGACGACGTCGCCGCTGCCCGGCGAGGCCAGGCGCCCCAGCCCCCCCGCGACCTGCAGCACGAACCAGCACGCGATGAAGGCGGCGGCTGGCGCCTCGACCAGGTCGAACGGGAAGAGCACCAGCAGGCGTGCCTTCGGAAAGAGCGCGAGATGGGCGCCGATGACGCCGGCGATTGGCCCGCTGGCGTTGAGGAGCGGCGTCGCCATGCGCGGCGCGGCCCAGACCTCCGCGAGCGCGGCGGCGTAACCGGCGACCACGTACAGGAGCAGATAGCGGCCGCGGCCGAGACGGTCTTCGACCGTTTCGCCCAGCACCCAGAGGGCGAGCAGGTTGCCGGCGAGGTGGACCAGGTTCTCGTGCAGGAACATCGAGGTCGTGGCCGTGAGAAGACCGGCGTGGTCCGGCGTCAAGCCGTACTCCACGGCGATGCCGGCGAACGTGTCGCGCGCCGCGAGCGCGGTGGCGGCGAACACCGCGGCGTGCGCCGCGATCAGCACGAGCGTGAGCCACGGCGCGGTGCGGGACGGGATGACGTCGCGAATCGGGAGCATCGACGGGCGGAACGGGGCGCCGGCTGACGCCCGCCAGTCTACACGCCCGGTGCGGCGCCGCTCGCGTCCGTGGTACAGATCATCGGATGACGTGCGGAACGTGCGGAGCGACGATCGCCGACAAGGCCATCATCTGTTATCGGTGCGGCGCGCCGACGTCCACGCCCGTGGCCAAGCATCCCCAGGCGGCGAGGCGGAGAACGTCATGGGCAGGGATCGCGGCGGCCGGCGTCGCGGCGGCCGGGTTGGCGGCGTTCGGCGCGAGCCAACCGTTCGAGTCGCCCGAGCAGATCGGCGGCCTGGCGGGCGCGGCGGCGGCGCTCCTCGGCGGCGGCCTCCTGTGGTGGCGTGGTCGCCGCTGACGCGGGTTCGTGTAGACTTTGCCCGCCCGCATGGCCCATCCCCGACTCCACGTCAGCGACAGCCTCGGCGATCGTGACGTCGCGATCGACCATTTCCCTTTCACGATCGGCCGGCGCGAGACGAACGACGTGCGGCTTGGCGGCAGCGAGGTGTCGCGCGAGCACGCGCAGATCACGAACGACGGCGGCGTCATCATCATCCGCGATCGGGAATCGCGGTACGGGACGTTCGTCAACGGGGACCGCATCACCGAGTCGCCGCTCCGGCCCGGCGACCGGATCCGCCTCGGCCGCGGCGGCGGCGCCGACCTCGTGTTCGTGACCGCCGACTCCGACGTCATCTCCACGAGCCGGACGACCGCGGCGCGCGACGACCTGCGACAGATCACCTCGCTGCTCGAGGGCTTCAGGGCGCTCGGGTCCGGCCGCGTCCTGCAGGACGTGCTCGCGCTGGTGCTGGACGCGGCGATCGACCTGTCGGGCGGCGAGCGGGCGTTCATCATGCTGTCGAATCCCGAGGGCGTGCTTGAGTTCAAGCTCGCGCGCGGCCGCGACAAGCAGACGCTCACCGACAGCACGTTCGCGGTCAGCCGCAAGGTGCCCGAGGACGCGTTCCGCAGCGGGAAGACGCGCGTCGTCGCCGACCTGTTCGACACCGGCGTCGCGGACGTCCACATGGGCACGGTGGCGCTCGGCATCCGGCACGTGGTCTGCGTGCCGCTGAACTTCGTGCAGTACGTCGAGTCGGCGGAGGCGAAGGGCGAGGACCGCCGGATCGGCGTCCTGTACCTGGACAGCCGCGAGCGCGGCACGCTGCTCTCCGAGGCGACGCGCGCGGCGCTCGAGACGCTGGCCGCCGAGGCGTCGGTCGCGATCGAGAACGCGCGCCTGTACCGGGACAAGCTCGAGAAGGCGCGGCTGGAACAGGAGATGCGGATCGCGGCCGAGATCCAGCAGGCGCTCCTGCCGAAGCCCAGGGCCAGCCTCGGTTTCGTCGAGGCGGCCGCGGCGAGCGTGCCGTGCCGCTCGATCGGCGGCGACTTCTTCGACTACCTCGACGAGCCGAACACGTCGTTCGGGTTCACGCTGGGCGACGTGGCCGGCAAGGGGCCGCCCGCCGCGCTCATGAGCGCCATGATGCAGGGCATGTTCGCCGGCATGGCCGAGACCGAGGGGCCGGCGGCGGCGATCACGCGATTCAACAAGGCTTTGTGCCGGCGCGGCGTCGAAGCGCGGTTCGTCACGCTGCTGTTCGGGATCCTGAGCCCCGGCGGCGAGCTGACGTACTGCAATGCCGGCCACAACCCGGCGCTCGTGCTCGGCAAGGCTGGCCTGCGCCGCCTCGGCGCGGGCGGGCCCGTCGTGGGTCTGCTGGAGGCCGCGCCGTACGCGCAGGAAGAGACGCGGCTCGATTCCGGCGACGTGGTGGTGCTCTTCAGCGACGGCGTGTCGGAGGCCTTCAACAGCGCGGGCGAGGACTTCGGCGAACCGCGGCTCATCGAGGTCGCCCAGCGGACGGCGGGCCAATCGGCCCAGGCCGTCGTCGACGAGATCGTCGGCGCCGTGCGGTCGTTCACGAAGGGCGCCGCGCAGAGCGACGACATCACCGTGATGGTGATCCGCTATCTGGGCCCTCACGGGACATGAGGTGACCCGCCGCCTGCTCTTCGTCGGCTGGCTCGCGATCGGGTTCGCCGTCTGGAACGGTTTCTTCGACCTGTACGTCTCGCGCGGCGCGCGCTACTACCTGCAACTGCAGGCGGAGGCGGAGCTCGGGCGCACGTCGCCGGCCGCGATGGCCGACGTCATGGCCAGGGCCGCGCGCGACGGCGTCATCGCGTCGTCGCTGTGGACCGTCGTGATCGTGGGCTGCGGGTGGGCCACGGTGGCGTTGACGGATCGTGCGCGCCGGCCGCGCGACGCGGCGGCGCGCCGCGTGACGTGAGCGAACGCCGTCGGCCGGGGCGAGTGCGCCCGGTGCGGCCTATTGCAGCCGCCGCTCGATCTCCGGAATCGCCGCGAGCAGCACGTCGCCGACGATCTGCAGGCTCCGCGCGCTGACGTTCGAGAGGTTGTCGTCGGCGGTGTGCCAGGCGGGATAGTCGAGATCGATGATGTCCACCGACGGGACGCCGGCGCCGAGGAACGGCAGGTGGTCGTCCTCCACGCGCGTCTCTTCCTGGACGAAGACGCCTCCGTGTCCCAACCGGCCGGCGGCGGCCCAGATCACGTCGGTGAGCCACGGCGTCGAGAACCCGTCGCGGCGAATCGTCAGGTTCCGGTCGCCGATCATGTCCACGAGGATCATCGCGCGGATGGACGTCAGGCCCCCCGCACGCTTCTCCGCCTCCACGTAGTACCGGCTGCCGTACGTGTGGTCGTTGCCCTGCCATTCGATCACGGCTTCCTCGCCGTCGAACCACACCAGATCGTAGGTGAGCTCCCGCGGACGGCTGGCCAGCACGCGCGCGAGCTCGAGCAGGAACGCCGCGCTCGAGCCGCCGTCGCTCGCGCCGACGAACACCTGATCGCGAAGGAGCTTCGTGTCGTAGTGCCCGGTGAAGAGCACGCGATCCGGCCGGCGTCCGGGCAGGCGGACGATCAGGTTGATCATCTCGACGCGGCCGAGCGGCGTCGTCGCGATGAACGGCTGCTCCTGGACGACGAGCCCCATGGCGCGAAGCTGCCGCGTGAGGTAGGCGCGCGTCTGGCGGATCTGCGGTGAGCCCGCCGGGCGGGGCCCGATCGCGACGAGCTGTGTCAGGTGCTCCCAGGCTCTCGCGCTGTCGAAGCCAGCCGGGCCCTGCCCGATGACCGTGGCGGCCGTGACGAACGCCAGAAGTACCGCCAGGACCCGCCGGCTGCCCGGTGGGCGGGACAGGAACCCCGGCCTCATGACGCTACGGCCGGTCCGGCACGTCCCGGAGATCCTCGCCGAGGTAGATCTGCCGCGGCCGCGCGATCTTCTGCTCCGCGTCGCTCAGCATCTCGTCCCACTGCGCGAGCCAGCCGGCGGTGCGCGGGATGGCGAAGAGCACCGGGAACATCTCCACCGGGAAGCCCATGGCCTGGTAGATCAGGCCGGAGTAGAAGTCGACGTTCGGGTAGAGCTTGCGCGAGATGAAGTAGTCGTCCTCGAGGGCAATCCGCTCCAGCTCGAGCGCGATGTCGAGCAGCGGATTGCGGCCGGTCACTTCGAACACCGCGTCGGCCGTCTGCTTGACGATGCGCGCGCGCGGGTCGTAGGACTTGTAGACGCGGTGGCCGAAGCCCATGAGCCGGCCCTCGCCGCGCTTGACGCCGGCGATGAACCCGGGCACGTTCTTCACGGATCCGATCTCCTCCAGCATCAGGAGCACGGCCTCGTTGGCGCCGCCGTGCAGCGGGCCGTAGAGCGCCGCCGCCGCGCCGGCGAGCGCGGAGAACGGATCCGCGTGCGAGCTGCCGATGCCGCGCATCGCATGCGTGCTGCAGTTCTGCTCGTGGTCCGCGTGCAGGATGAACAGCACCTCGAGGGCCCGCTCGAACACCGGCTCCGGCCGGTACGGCTGTCCGTCCTTCTTGAACAGCATGTGCAGGAAGTTCGCCGTGTAGCCGAGGCCGTCGTCGGTGTCGATGTACGGCAAGCCACGGCTGTGGCGGTAGACGTGCGCACCGATGCTCGGGGCCTTCGCGATCAGCCGCCGGATCTGGAGACCACGCTGGGCCTTGTCGTGAATCTGCTTCGCGTCGGGGTAGTCGGTCGAGAGCGCGCCCACCGTGGCGAGGAAGACGCCCATCGCGTGGGCGTCGAGGTGGAACCCCTCGAGAATCGACTTGACGTTCGCGGGCAGACGCCGGTGCCGCGCGATCTCGGCCGTCCACGTCTCGAGCTGCGATCGGGTCGGCAGCTCGCCGTTGAGCAGCAGGTACGCCGTCTCGAGGAACGTGCTCTGGGCGGCGAGCTGCTCGATCGGGTAGCCGCGATAGCGGAGGATGCCCTTGTCGCCGTCGATGAACGTGATCCGGCTCTTGCAGGCCGCGGTGTTCTGGAAGGCGGGGTCGTACGTCATCAATCCGAAGTCGTCGTCGGACGTCCGGATCTTGCGGAGATCCATCGCGCGGATCGCGCCGTGCTCGATGGGCACCTCGTACTGCTTGCCGGTGCGGTTGTCGGTGATCGTCAGCGAATCGGACATGGGAGTGGCAGTGTGCCCGCGGGCCAGGGAGCGCGCCGGCGGACCCGCGTCATCGGCGAGGGCGGGGACCGTCCTCCGGTCGTGCTCCGTCGTGAGAGTCGCCCGGTTCGGCCTCGAGATCGTCGTCGGCGCCGGCCGGGAGCCGGTAGTCGCCCGCCAGCCAGCGGCCCAGGTCGGCCATCTTGCAGCGCTCGCTGCAGAACGGCCGAACGGGATCCGCTACGGGCCGCCGGCGACAGTACGCGCACAGCGGAGCGTCGGGCATTCCGCTCATTGTATGGGATCTCGCGCGGCGCCCGAACACGATTCGCGCGGCCGCGACCGCGGTGGCCGCGGGGCCGGCCGGTCAGGCGTCGCCGCGATGGTGCCGCACGTCGCGCGCCGACACCATGAAGATGACGTCCTCTGCGATGTTGGTCGCGTGATCGCCGATCCGCTCGAGGTGACGCGAGATGAGCACGAGGTCGAGGCCGGGCTCGATCGTGGACGGGTCCCGCAGCATGTGGCGGAGCAGCTCGCGAAAGACGAGCATCTTCAGCGTGTCGAGCGCGTCGTCGCTGTCGAGCACGGACTGGGCGAGCGCCGTGTCGCGGCGCACGAAGGCGTCGAGCGCGTCGCGGAGCATGGTCTGGGCGATGAGCGCCATCCGCGGGATGTCGATCAGTTCCTTGACCGGCGGGTGCTGCAGGTAGCGCGACGCCGCCTCGGCGATGTTGACCGCGAGATCGCCGACGCGCTCGAGATCGCTGTTGATCTTCACGGCGGCGACGATGGCGCGCAGGTCCACGGCCATCGGCTGGTGCAGCGCGAGCAGCTTGACGCAGCGATCGTCGATCTCGATGTGCAGTTGGTTGATCTCGGCGTCGCTCGCGAGCACCTGGTCGATGGCCGGCACGTCGCGATCGATGAGCGCCTGCATGGCGGTCCGGACGTGCGCCTCGGCCAGCCCTCCCATCTCGAGTAGCCTCGCCTTGAGGACCTCGAGCTCTTCCTGAAAGTGCCGGACGTGCCGCTCGGTCTCCATCAGCCGAACCTTCCCGTCACGTAGTCCTCGGTCAACGGCCGGCCTGGATTCGTGAAGATCTGATCCGTCGGCCCGAACTCGACCAGCTCGCCGAGCCAGAAGAACGCCGTCGCATCGGAGACGCGCGCCGCCTGCTGCATGTTGTGCGTGACGATGACGATGGTGTACTGGCGCTTCAGCTCGTAGACGAGCTCCTCGATGCGTTGCGTGGCGATCGGATCGAGGGCCGACGCCGGCTCGTCCATCAGCAGCACCTCGGGCCGGACGGCCAGCGCGCGCGCGATGCAGAGGCGCTGCTGCTGGCCGCCCGAGAGCGCCAGCGCCGAGTCGTGCAGCCGGTCCTTGACCTCGTCCCAGAGCGCCGCGGCGCGCAGGCTCTGTTCGACCTGCTCGTCGAGGTCGCGCCGGTCGGCGAACAACCCGTTGACGCGCAGGCCGTACGCGACGTTCTCGAAGATCGACTTCGGAAACGGGTTGGACTTCTGGAACACCATGCCGACGCGGCGGCGCAGCGCGACGACGTCGGTGCCCTTGGCGTAGACGTCGGCGCCGTCGATCGTCAGCCGGCCCTCGACGCGGGCGCCCGGCACGATGTCGTTCATGCGGTTGAGCGTCCGCAGGAACGTGCTCTTGCCGCATCCCGACGGTCCGATCAGCGCGGTCACGACGTGGCCGCGGATGTCGATCGAGATGTCGGTCAGCGCCCGCTTCGCGCCGTAGTAGAAGCTCAGCCGATCGGCCTGGATCTTGACGGGTGACGGCGGCGCGGGGGCGGGTGACGCCGAGGCGTGTGGCATGACCGCGAGGGGCCGGGGCGTCACCGCGGGCATGACTCCACTTTGACGGCCGGCGATTTCGCGCCGATGTCCGCGGTGTAAATTCCGTGTAACGACGCAAACGGGTGAGCCCTCGCGTTCGAAGCCTGTAACATCGAGGGAACGGATCTGCCGATGTCGATCTCGTCGTCCACGCTCTCGCGCGCGCTCGGGCGCGCGGCCGTCGAGCAGAGTCTCGAAATCGCCCGCCGCGCCGACGGCGTCCTGAACGGCCGCGTGCGGGACGTGCACCGCATGAGGGTGGCGTCGCGGCGGCTGCGGGAGGTGTTGGCGGTGCTGGCCGCCGGTGACGTGTCGGGGGCGAAGCGGTTGCGCCGGCGCATCCGCCGGCTGACGCGCGCGCTGGGCGACGTGCGGGAGCTCGACGTGATGCTGGAGGAACTGGCGGCGGCGCAGGAACGGCATCGATGGGCCGATCGCGACGTGATGCGGTGGCGGCGCGCCCTCGAGGCGAAGCGCGCGAGCGCGCGCGAACGCCTGGCGCGGGTGCTCGCGCGCGCCGATGCGGAGGCGTGCGCCGAGGCGTGCCGCCGGTTGGCTGCGGAGAGCCGTCGCCGTAGAGGGCCGGCATGGAGCGCCGTGCTCGCCCGCCGCACGTCGAAGCGCGCGGCCGCCGTGGCCTCGGCAGTGATCGCGTGCGGGGCGGACTACGATCCGGTCCGGTTGCACCGGTTGAGGATCGCGGTGAAGAAGCTGCGCTACTCGCTCGAGCTGGAGCCCGCCGCGCCGGATCTGATCGGGCTTCGAGAAACGCTGCGAGAGACCCAGCAGCAACTCGGACGCTGGCACGACCGCCACGTGCTGGCCGCCGCCTTGTCGACGCGCGCCGGCCGGCGGCCGAGCCGGCCATCGCGCCGGCATCGTGCGATGTCGGCTGAGACGATCGAGGAGGAGTGCCGGACGCTGCACGCCGAGCTTCTCGCAGGACTCCCGTCGCTTGCCGTCAGCGCGATCCGCGTACGGCAGGCTGGCGATGGCCGGGCGCCACGTTCCACGCGTATGGCCAGGACCACGCTGCACGCCGTCGCCGATGCCCGCCGAGCGTAGCCTGTATCTCGTCCGCCACGCGATCGCCCACGAGCGGAGCGAACGCTGGCCCGACGACAGCGCGCGCCCGCTCACGGCCGCGGGCGCCGCGCGGATGCGCGCGATCGTCGCCGGGCTGCGGACGCTGAACCCGGCGATCGACCTCGTCGCGACGAGCCCGTACGCTCGTGCCGCGTCGACCGCGGCGCTGCTCGTCCGCGGGCTGTCGCCGAAACCGACGCTGCTCGAGGTCGACGTGCTGGAGCCAGACCACGCGCCAGCCGACGTCGCGCGCGCGGCCGGCAGCCTCGACGCGACCGGCGTCGCCTTGGTGGGGCACGAGCCCGGCATGGGCGAGCTGGCCGCCTGGCTGCTCGGCGCGCGCGAGCCGCTGCCGTTCAAGAAGGGCGGCATCTGTCGAGTCGACACCCCGGTCTGGCCACCGGCGGCCGGACGCGGCACGCTGATCTGGTTCGCGACGCCGAAGATGCTTCGGGCGTTGGGACGGCGCGGCCGCTAGGGACCTTCTGAATCGTGCGCTGGACTCGGAATCCGAGCGCTGCGTCGTGCGGCCGGCCCGCTCAGTAGCTCAGCCGTAGTGTGGCCGATGCGTGCGAGTTCCGGCTGTACTGCCCGAGGAAGTCATCGTCGCGTCCGCCGAGGCCGGCGGCCGCCAACGTCAGGCGCCAGTGGCGCCCGAGTGTCTGGCTGTACTCGCCTTTGAGATACGTACCGTGCCCGCTCTGCCGCGCGGCGCCTTCGACCTGCACCGTGCGGGTGGGGCTGATCGTGTACGCAACACGACCGATGACCGACCGCGCCATGCCGCGCTCGGCCGCGAAGGCGGCGCCGGCGCGCGGCGTCGTGACGATCTCGCCGGCGTAGCCGGCGTCGATCAGCCATTCGCCGACCTGGCGCTCGACTTCGACGACGTAGAGGACGTAGTCGTCGCTCGCGGCGGCCGGCGACGTGAAGTACGCGGCCTCGCCCTTCAGCGTCAGCGCTCGAGTCGGCACGGCGATCTCGCCGCCGTACGATCGCACGCGCGGGAACGTGCGAGACAACGCCAACGTGTTCCGATCCAGGTCCGGCGTGGCCTGGAACTCGGGTAAATGGCTGACCCCGTCGAAGTACGACACGCCGGCTTCGAACCGGCCGGAGTGGCTCCACCGCGCGCCGAGCTGGGGGTCGGTGGGGAACGAGATCGCGGTTTCTTGGAGCATCGCGCCGCCGGCGGTCAAGGGTTGTGGCGCCCAGCGCTGATCGAGGAGCGGCAGGCGGCTGGGCGTCATCTCCGGCAGCCAGACCAGCTCGACCGTCTCGCCCGCGGCGTGCAGCGCGAGCCGCGCGCCGATCACTGGGATGAACTCGCTGTTCACGAGGTTCAGGTAGTCCCGCGGCGCGAAGCGATCGACGGGGCTCAGCACATCGGTGCGGCCCCAGCGGATGAACTGCTTGCCGAGATCGAGCGTGAAGCGACGAGTGGTGATGGCGGCCGAGAGCCGGCGGAGCGAGGCGCGAGGCCGGAGCAGGCCGCGGTCGCGAACGTCGAGCGTCCACGCGTCGTCCACCTGTCCATGAGAGCTCGACCGGAGATCGAGGCCCATGGCAAGTTGCAGCCACCGTGCAGGCCGGGCGGACAGTTCCTGGCGTACGAGGGCATCGCCGATCGCGCGCCGCGCGTCCTGTGGCGCGGCGTGTGAGAACGCCATGCCCTGAAGGTCGACGAATCCGCGCGACGCGACGCTGCCGGTCACCATCTCGGCGGCCGGCATCTCGGCGAGCGGATCGATTCGAACGTCCCACGGCGTGATCAGGCCGAGCTGATCGCCCTCCGGCGTCGAGAACCGCACGCGGTACCACGGGCCGTCGCGCCGGAGTACCTGGACAGGCGTGCCGGCCGGCAGCAGCAGGATGCGCGTGGAATCCGCGTCTCGAAGCCAGAAGACCGGCGCCGATCTCGGCAGCGTCGCCGCCGCGGGGAACGCCGTTGCCGGCGACTGCGCCCGCGCGGCGGAGGCGGCGAGCGTGATGACGATCAGGATGGCGGCGGCGCGGGTCACCGGCGGAGCGCCTCCAGCGTGAAGTCCGTGTCGCGCAGCGGCACGTCGTACTGCACGCGGTCGAGTCGAAGCTCGGTCCGCGTGCCGCGCCGCACGTCGGCCATGCGCAGCTCGTGCGCGGTCCAGATTCCCTGCACGTTGCGCAACGCCCCGTAATCCAGCCGCCGGACGACGGCGTCGCCGCTCCACATCTCCATGCGGGCGAAGGCGTAGTCGTCCTGGCGGATCCACAGGATCGATCGTGCGTACTGGGACCGCTTGCCGGGCTTCGGCGTCGACTGAATGGTCCAGCAGGCGGCGCCGTCGATCGTCGCGTCGGCCTGGAGCGTGTAGTCGAACTGGTCGACGTCGCGTTCCTCGAGATCCTCGAACGTGAAGTCCGTGCCGAAGAAGCGCGTCGATCGATCCTGCAGCGCGATCCGCCGATCGCGCTCGATGGCCGGGGTCCACATCCATTGATCGGACGCGCGATCCGGATGGTTGGCGATGAGCAGCGCGACGCCCTTGACTTCGGCGGGCGCCGTGAACCGGATGACCACCTTGCTCGCGCCGTGGGATCCGAGCCGCTCGTACGTCCACCGCTTCTCCGTGGCCTTGCCTCCGGCGTCGAACGAGCGCAGCACGCCTTCGTAGCGGTGGGACTTCGACTCGGTGCGCCGCTGCGCTTCTGCGACGATCGCCGCCGCCTCGACTGGAGCGGGGGCCGCCGCGACGAACGGGCCAGGCGGCAGGGCGAGGGCCAGGCCCAGCGCGCACGCGAGCGCGCTCGTGCCGCTGCAACGGGAACGATGACGGTCATTCATATTCCAGCGCCTCCACGAGCGGCACCCGGACCGCCGACTCGGCCGGCCAGACGGCCGCCGCCAGCGACGCCAGCGCGATGACGGGCACGAGCGCGAGCGCGGTGCCGACGGGGAAGTGGTAGTCCAGGCGGATGCCGGTGACGTCGCGCTGCGCGACGTCGAGCAGATAGAAGAGGTTCACGGCGCCGAGCGCCGTGCCGAGCACGAGACCGACGATCCCGATCCCCACGGCTTCCATCCAGATCGACTGGCGCAGTTGCCCATTGAGCCCGCCAACTGCCCGCAGCACTCCCAGCTCCCGCCGCCGGTCGCTGATCGACAGCGTGACGGTGTTGACGATGCCCAGCACCGCCACGAAGACGGCGACCGCGACCTGCACGGTCGTCAGGGAGCCCCACTGATCGAGCACGCCCGCGATGTGGCGCTTCAGCTCCGCATTGGTCAGCACGAACACCCGGCGCTGGCCGGAGAAGCGTTCGAGAATCCGCGCGCGGACCTGCATCGGATCCGTGGCCGGTGCGGTGTAGACGCGGAAGACGTTGACCGAGTCGTCGCGCCAGAATCTCTCGAAGATCTGCCGATCGATCAGGATCGCGCCTTGCTGATCGGAGTAGTCGACGATCACGCCGGCGACCGGCAGGCGAACGGTTCCGTACGGCGCCGCCAGCTCGAGCACGTCCCCGACGCGCAGACGCTGAAGCTGGGCGAAGGTGTCGGACAGGATCAGACCCTCTCCGGCGGCGGCCTGCCGGTACATCGCGGGGGCGCGGCCGGCAACCGGCGGCAGGCGAACCGTCTCCGCGATGCTGTCCATCTCGAGCGCGACGACCATGGCGGGCGCGCCCCGATAAGTCATTCGCGCGTTGCGCACCGTCTGCACTCGCGCCACGCCCTCCACCGCGCCGAGCTCGGCGGCCATCGCGGCCGGAAAGCGCGCGGTGCGCATGTCGAGCGACTGCGACGGCGTCACGAAGAGGTCCGGGTTGAGCACCGCCTCCATCCAGCCCTGCACCGAGCGCGTGTTCGCGATCCCCATGCCGTCGAACGCGAGCGCGATGGCGACGGCCAGCATCAGCGCCGCCACGCTGGCCGCCGTGCGGCGAGGGGCCTGCATCAGGCTGTCGATGGCCACCGCACCTTCGACGGGCCGGAGCCACGTGACGAGCGGCCGCAGCGTGCTGGCGAGCGCGAGCGTGACGACCGGCGTGACGAGCAACGCCGCCGCGATGACCGCGGCGTACCCGGCGTAGAACAGCGGGCGCGCGGTCGCGTCACTGCGGATCGTCAGGGCCGCGAAGATCGCGAGCGCGGCGGCTCCCGCCACGCGAAGGGTTCGGTGGCGCGGCGACAGCCGATACGCTCGCGTCTTCTGCAGGGCCTGCACCGGATCGAGCCGCGCCGCGCTGCGCGCGGGGAGTGCGCCTGCGGCGAGGCTCGTCGCCACGCCGGCGGCGAACGAGCCGGCCAGCAGCCACGGGCTGATCGTCACGGCCTCCACGGACTGGCCGAGGCGGTACACGTTCCCGAGCAGCGTGCCGATGCCGACCGCGATCGCGCGCGCGATCGCCGAACCGAGAAGCAGGCCGCCGGCCGAGCCGACGAAGCCCAGCGCGAGGCTCTCGCCGAAGAAGATCGTCCGGATCTGCTGTGGCGTCGCTCCGAGCGCGCGCAGCGTGCCGATCTCGGTCTGCCGCTCGGCGACCGCCACCCAGCATGCGTTGTAGACGATGAACATGCCGATGAAGAGGGCGAAGGCGCTCGAGATACCGACCATCAGCGAGTACGAGGCCAGAAGAGATTCGAACTGCCGGCCGCGGGCCGACGGCGGCTGCACGTCGAAGCCCCGTCCGACGATCGCCTGGATCTCCCGCTGGCACTCGGCGATCGAGACGCCCTCGCGCACGCCGATGTCGATCCGATCGAACGTGCGCCCGCGCCCGAACATCCGCTGCGCCGCGTAGATGTCCATGACGGCGACGTTGCCGCCGAACGCCTTCGCCAGATCCGGCGATCGCACGACGCCGCGGACGGTGAAGGTGCGGAGCCCTTCGCTCGTGCCGAGCGGCAGCCGGCTGCCGAGCCCGAGCGCGTGCCGGGCCGCGAATTCCTTCGACACGATCAGCGAGTCCGGCTGGGCCAGGAAGATCAGCGGATCGTCGAGCAGCGTGTCGCCGGTCTCCTCGAGGTCGTAGTCGCGAAGGCTCCGGTCGCCGGTCATGTCGACGCCGAGCACGAGGAGGCTGCCTTCCGCCTCGAACGGCGTGTCGGCCACGACCTCGATCACCGGCACGGCGACTCGTACCGTCGACGCGGATTGGACGGCGTCGAGCACGTCCTCTCCGAATCCCGTCTCGCCGGCCGAGACCTGGAGCTCGGTCCTGCCGGCGATGCGATCCACGGTCTGCGAGAACCCGCGCAGGACGGCGTCGTTGGCCGCGTGCATCCCGAGGAAGACCGCGACGCCGAGCGCGATGCCGGCCATCGTCACGACGGTCCGCAGGACGTGCCGGCGGAGGTAGGGCCACGAGATCAGGGCGAGCAGCGTCATCGCGCCGCCAGCAGGCGTGCAGCCGATCGAGCGAGCCACGCGTCGTCGACGACGCGGCCGTCGCGCAGCGTGACCATCCGATCGCAGCACCGCGCGACGTGGTCGTCGTGCGTGACGATCACGACGGTGCATCGCGTCCGCGCGTGCAGGTCGTGGAGCAGGGCGAGGATGTCCGCTCCCGTCCTCGTGTCGAGGTTTCCCGTCGGCTCGTCGGCCAAGAGCAGCGGCGGATCGATCGAGAGCGCTCGCGCGATGGCGACGCGCTGGCGCTGGCCGCCCGACAGCTCGTCGGGCCGATGGAACCGGCGGTCGTCGAGCCCGACGCGCGACAGCAGCTCGCGCGCGCGGGCTGCAGCCTGGCCGCGCGACCATCCCCGCAGATGGAGCGGCAGTGCGACGTTCTGCACGGCGGTGAGGCTGGGCAGCAGGTTGAAGAACTGGAAGACGATGCCGACTTTGTCGCGGCGGACGCGGGTCAGGGCATCATCGGCGAGATCCGCGAGGGCGATGCCGTCGAGGCAGACCGAGCCGGCGGTCGGCCGATCGAGCGCGGCGATCAGGTTGAGCAGCGTCGACTTGCCCGACCCGGACGGGCCGACGATTGACGTCATCTCCCCGCGCGCGATCGTCAGGGTGACGGCGTCCAGGGCCTTGACGCCGGTCGTGCCGCCGAATTGCCGGGTGACCTGCTCGAGCCGGACCATCTCCCCGGAACTATCGGCTCGCGCGCCGCGGGCCTTGAGCAACGGCCGGCTGCACGAATCGGCGCACGGCGTCCCGAGAAACCTACGTCATGGCGGGCTCACGGTCGAACCGCGAGCACCACGTCTGCAGACGATCGTCCCCGTCAGACCACGGTGCCGGGCTTCACGACCCCGTTCTTCGGGACGACGATGATGCCGCTGCGGATGAAGTACCCGTCGCCGTCGTGCTCCTCGATCTTCTTTTCGTTCACCAGGCGGGCGCCGTCGCCGATCCTGGCGTTCTTGTCCACGATCACGCCGTCGAGCACGGCGTTGGCTCCGACACCGAGCGGCAAGTCGTTGTACTGGTCCTCGTAGTAATCGGCGCCGAGCAGGATCGACCGGCTGACCTTGGCCCCCCGGTGAATCGACGTCCGCACGCCGACGACGCTCGCCTGCACCTGGCAGGAATCGAGGTAGGCGCCCTCCGAGACGAGCGCTTCGGTCACCTGGCAGTCGTGCAAGCGGGCGGCGGGCAGGAACCGCGGGCGCGTGTAGATGGGCCGGCGCGGGTGGAAGAAGTCGAACGGCGGCTTCTTCTGCGTGAGCAGCATGTTTGCGTCGTAGAACGATCGCACCGTGCCGACGTCGGCCCAGTAGCCGCGGTAGACGTACGCGTGCACGCGGCGCGTGTCGAGCGCGCTCGGGATGACCTCTCGGCCGAAATCCACCGCGCGGTTCTTCTCGAGCACGTCGTAGAGCACGTCCCGCGAGAAGACGTAGATGCCCATCGAGGCGAGGAACGGCTTGTCGGCCGTCAACAGGCCGGCAGGGGAATGGGCGGGCGCGCTCGATCGCATCTCGGTGAGCCGCTCGACCGCCGGACGCTGCTCGTATCCCGTGATCTGGCCGCTCGTGTCGAAGCTGAAGATCCCGAGCTGCGTCGCCTCGTCGGCACCGACCGGCTGCGCGGCGATCGTGATGTCGGCGTCGCGCTCCACGTGCGCCTCGACGAGCTCGGCCAGATCCATGCGGTAGATGTGATCGCCGGCGAGGATCAGGAAGTACTCCGCCTCGATGTCGCGAAAGTGCCGCGTCGCCTGGCGCACCGCGTCCGCCGTGCCCTGGAACCACAGGTCGCCTTCCGGCGTCTGCTCGGCGGCGAGCACCTCGACGAAGCCGCCCGAGAACATGTCCATGCGGTACGTCTGCGCGATGTGCCGGTTGAGCGACGCCGAGTTGAACTGCGTGAGCACGTAGATGCGCTCGAGCCCCGCGTGGAGGCAGTTGCTGATCGGGATGTCGATCAGCCGCCACTTGCCGCCAATCGGCACGGCCGGCTTCGAACGCTGCAACGTCAGCGGGAAGAGCCGGGTGCCGCGCCCGCCTCCGAGGATGATCGTGAGGACGTCCGTCATCCGGGCAATTGTACCGTGGGGGTCGTCGGCCGCGTCAGCGCGCGACGGCGTCGTGCGTCGAGGTCACAGCAGCCGCGGCAGCGTCGTCGCGGCAGCGTGCAGCTCCACCCGATCCGTCGCGCGACGTCCGCCTCGGAACGTGAGGCGCCGATCGAGCCGTCGCGGATCGCGTCGATCGGAGGCCGGCAGCGTGGACGAGAAGAACTGCGGGAGCCCGAAGGGGAGAAAGGTGGATCGCTCCCAGAACGCGCCGGCCTGCTGGGCGTCGAGCGCCATGCCGGGGTCGTCGCCGTGCACGATGCACGTGCTGGCGGGGTTGGCCTGACGCGCCAGATACACGAGTTGCGTGCCGTTGAAGGTCCCGAGCTTCGCGTTGGTGACGAGGATGTCGTGCGGCGTGGCGGCCAGGTCGCGGCGTGCGTCCTGGAACGTCTCACGCATCGTCGCGTGCAGGCCAGCCTGACATGCGAGCTGAAAGACAAGCCGCCTGCAGTGGTCGTCGGAATCGACAATCAGCACGCGACGCGTCATCAGGGGGCCACGTGGTCGAGAGCAAGGTTGCTGCCCGTTTTGTGATCGACCCCGGAGGCGTGCTGGTATTTACACGTGCAACGAAGAAAATGCAAGCGCGCGGGGCAAAAGCGTGAGGTTCCATGAACGCGGCCGGCGCCAAGAGTTCCGTTCAAGCGCAGACTAAGGTCTGCGTGCCGGAGCGCTCTGACGAAATCGAAAGCGCCCGCGCGGCTTCGCGCGGCGCGCCCATGGAGGCGAGAGGTCGCGCCGCTACCGGGCGTGCGTTCAGTGCGGCGTGCGGCCCCAGGGAATCGGGTCGCCCGAGGCGGCCGGCATCTCCGGCTGCGCGGGCTGCAGCCTGGCCGGCACCGTGCGGAAGCGCTGGAAGGGGAGGTGGCAGTCGTGCTTCCGGAGGAAGCTCAGGAAGCGCTTGTAGTCCTCGAGCGGCATGTTGAAGAGCTGGACGAGCGACCGGTAGTTGCCGCTGGTCTGCTCGAGTCCGATCTGCACGATGCGCCGGAGGTCGGCGCGGGTCATGTCGCGCGACATGAACTGCGGATAGACCGCGGCCCAGAACGACTCGCCGTGCGCCAGCATGCGCGCGGCCAGCTCGTCGGCCCGCGACAGCGGCGCCGGCGTCGCCGTCGTCGCGGCGGCGCGTGCGGGCGTCACGCCGCGCAGCAGCTCCACCGGCAGATCGCTCGCTCGCGCCGGCTGCCCGGCGGTCTTCAGGACGATGCGCTCGACGACGTTCTTGAGCTCGCGGACGTTGCCGGGCCAACGATAGGCGGTGAGCACGTCGAGCGCGTCGGGCAGCACCTCGACGGGCGGCACACGATGCGCCTGGCTGTAGGCCTTGGCGTAGTAGTCGACGAGCAGCGGGATGTCTTCGACGCGATCGCGCAGCGGCGGAATCGCAATCCGGATGACGTTCAGACGGAAGTAGAGATCTTCGCGGAACGTCCCGGCCTGGATGCCCTGCTGCAGGTCGCGGTTGGTGGCCGTGATGAGCCGGACGTTCACTCGTCCCTGCACCCGGTCCGCCCCCACGCGCTGGATCTCGCCCGACTCGAGGAAGCGCAGCAGCACGACCTGCATGCGGGTGCTCATCTCGCCGACCTCGTCGAGAAAGACCGTGCCGTTCGGCGCCATTTCGAGCAGGCCGGGCTTGTCGCGATAGGCGCCCGTGAAGCTGCCGCGTGCATGGCCGAACAGCTCGGACTCGAGCAGCGAATCGGGCAGCCCGGCGCAGTTGAGGGTGACGAGCGGCGCCGACGCGCGCGTCCCGCGCTGGTGGATCAGCCGTGCGACGACCTCTTTGCCCACACCCGTCTCCCCGGTGACGAGGACCTTCGCGTCCGATCGGGCCGCGCACTCGATGTCGGTCTCGAGCAGGCGGATGGCTTCGCTGCGGCCGACGAGGCGGACGTCCTGAGGTCTCGAAAGCACTGACACGGGGGAATCCTTTGCTGGAAGACGCGGACAATCTGTCGCGTACGGCGCGACAAAGTTCCGACCAGCGCGATACTAGCGGGAACGAAGTCTGCCGTCAACGACGAGTGCTGTAATCGGCGTTTCGGCGTGAGACACGCAGAAATTCGCACAATATTGACGAGTACGACACAGCGGCGCCGCAAATTTGTCGATAGCGCCGCGAAACGAAAGTCTCCGTTTGAGACGACTTTCTTCTCCTGCCGCCAATCGAGTCCGACCTTCACCGGGCCGCACCGTTGGACCTCATCGCTCGCACCTCGTGCCCTAACAGCCTGCGTCTCAACGCGATATCCCGGCGGCGGCCGCCTGGCGCCGGGCCGGACGCGCGTTTGCACTGGTCCCGCCCCGCGTGGAACGCACGTCGCGCGTTCCCTCAGGTGAGGCATTGTCGATGAGGCACAACGGTCACGTGGACCTGATTGGCGTCAGCCGGCCAATCCTCGAGCTCAAAGCCGAGATCGAGCGGGTGGCGCGGTCGGACGCGAAGGTCCTGATCACGGGCGAGAGCGGCGCCGGCAAGGAGGTCGTGGCCCGGGCGATCAACAGCGCGAGCCCGCGCGCGGCACAGGCGTTCACGCCGGTCAACTGCGCCGGCATTCCCGAGACGCTCTTGGAGTCCGAGCTCTTCGGGCACGTGAAGGGGAGCTTCACGGGCGCCTACCGGGACAAGCCCGGCAAGCTCGAGATGTCGGACAACGGCACGATCTTCCTCGACGAGATCGGGGAGATGACGCTGCGCATGCAGGGGCTGCTGCTCCGGTTCCTCGAAACGGGCGAGATCCAGAAGGTCGGCGCCGAACGCGTCGCGAAGGTGACCAACGTGCGCGTCATCACGGCGACCAACCGCAACCTGCGCGACCTGATCACGCAGGGGCTCTTCCGCGAAGATCTGTTCTACCGGATCAACGTCATCCACCTGGTCGTGCCGCCGCTGCGCGAGCGGCGCGAGGACATCCCGCTGCTCATCGATCACTTCCTGCGGCGGTTCACGAGCAGCAACGGCAACGGCACGAGCGCCAACGCGCACAGCCCCGTGCGCGCGTTCTCGCCCGAAGCGCTCGAGGTCATGTGCAACTACTCGTGGCCGGGCAACGTCCGTCAGGTCGAGAACGTGGTCGAGCGGATCATCGTCACCGGACGCCGCGACGTCGTGCAGGTCACCGACCTGCCGCACGAGATTCTCGCGCCGGCGCAGTTCGGCACGCGGCCCGCGGTGGAGCGCCGGCGCACGGTGGTCGATGATCTCTTCAAGAAGCTCGTGGAGGAACGGCAGTCGTTCTGGCACGTGGTCTACCCTCTCTACATGAACCGCGAGATCACGCGCAGCAACGTCCGCCAGCTCGTGCACAAGGGGCTCGAGGAGGCGCGCGGCAACTACAAGATCGTGCTGCGGCTCTTCAACATGGAGCCGGCCGACTACAAGCGGTTCCTCAACTTCCTCCGGAAGCACGACTGTCAGCTTCCCTTCAAGGAGTACCGATGACGCGCCGGATCGTCCCTCGTCCAGCGATCGGCGGCACTGCGGCGCGGACGCTCTGCAAAGGCGCCGTCGCCGCCTGCGCCGTGCTGATCGCGCTCGCGCCGGCCGTCATGGCGCAGTCGGCGGCGCCAGCCCCGGCCGGCGTCGCCGCGCCCGCCAAGCCAGCCGAGCCGGAGACGCCGCCCGACTACGTGATCGGCCCCGACGACATTCTCTCGATCATGTTCTGGCGCGACAAAGACATGACCACCGACGTCGTCGTGCGCCCCGACGGGAAGATCACGCTGCCGGTGCTCAACGAGATCCGCGCGGCCGGCCTGACGCCCGAGCAACTGCGCGCCGATGTGCTGACGGCCGCCACGAAGTTCTTCGAGGCGCCGGTCGTGAGCGTGTCGGTCAAGCAGATCAACAGCCGGAAAGTGTTCGTCATGGGGGAAGTGGCGAAGCCGGGACCCTACCCGTTGTCGGGCAAGCTCACCGTGCTCCAGATGATCGCGATGGCCGGCGGGCTCAACGAGTTCGCCAAGGGGGACAAGATCGCCGTCATCCGGACGGAGCAGGGGCAGCCGAAGCGCTACCGTGTGAACTACAACGACATCGTCGAGGGCAAGAACCTCAGGCAGAACATCGAGCTCGCCGTCGGCGATACGATCGTCGTGCCTTGAGCGAGCGCATGCGTCCGGCTTTCTTCGCGATCGTGCTCGCGCTGCTCGTCTCCGCCGCGCCGGCGGCAGCTCAGTCGCGCGGCGATCGCGCGCTGTTCGGCGGCGGCGTCGGCAGCGCGGAGCAGGTTCTGAGCGCGAATTCGCGGCTCGGCATGTCGTTTCTCGACACGATCGGCACGTCACCGTCGGTCACGGGGCTCAGCCAGCCGCTGCCGGACTCGACGACCATCGGCCAGGCCAACGCGAACCTCGCCTACGTGTTGGCGCTGTCCTGGCTGCGCGTGAACGCGGGCATCGGCGTGCTGGGCATGCGCTACACCGCCCCCGAGCGGCTGTGGCTCACGCAGTCGACCTACAACCTGTCCGCCGACACGAGCCGCGCATGGGAACTCAGTCCTCGCTTCAGCGTCAACGGAATGCTGGGCGCGCAACTGCGTCCGAGCTTCTGGGCGATGAGCGCGATGCAGGGGCAGGTCGGCACCGCGAGCGGCTTCGAGCTCGACCCGCTGCTCATCCTGCCGCCCGACGTCGCGTCGATGGAAGGACGGACGGTGGAGGGCACCGGTGCGCTCGGGGTGACCTACCGCATGACCGAGCGGGCCTCGGTCGTCGCCGATGCGCGCCTCTTGCGCCGGCTGGAGCTCGGCGGATCGGAGAACTTCGACCTGCTGGAGCGGACCGGCATGGCCGGCGTGATGGTGAACGTGACGCGTCATCTCCGCGTGCGTGGCGGCTATCGCTTCAGCGAGACCACGGTGGACGCGCCCGAGGCCCGGCCGGTCCGCAGTCAAGGCCTGGAGCTGGGGGTCGATTACAACCGAGGCGGCACGCTGCGGCTGACGAAGCGCACGACGCTCGCGGGCAACGCAGGTCTCGGCGCCGCCGTGGACTCGCACGGAACCGAGCGTCTGTTTGCGTTGGGCAACGTGCGGCTAAACCATGAGCTCGGCCGCACGTGGCAGACGGGCGCCGAATATCGGCGGACGCTCGAGTTTCCGTCGTTCGTGCTGGAACCGACGCTGCTCGACACCGCGCAGGCGGATTTGCGAGGGCTGCTGAGCCGCCGGCTGACCTTCACGTCGCTCGTGGCGTACCAGCGCGGCGCCGTGGGCTTCTCGGGCGGCGACAATGGCCTGTCGCGCACGAGCGCGATCGTGATGCTGCAGGCCGGCCTCACGCGGTATCTGGCGCTCGGCGCCAGCTACGGCTACTACTCCCGCCAGATCGGCGCCGACGTGGTGACGGCCGCCGGACTCGGGCGGCGCAGTGAAAGCCAGCTCGTCAACGTGTTCGCGACCACGTGGGCGCCGCTGCTGCATCGCACCAGGAGACCGAGCCGTGCTACCCGGTAGGAAGTACGCCCCCGAAGACATCCTCGCGATCCTCTGGCGACGCGTCTGGCTGGTGCTCGTGCCGTTCGCGGTCATCTCCGCCGCGACGGCGGTGTACGTCCGGCGCCTGCCGAACCTCTACGCGTCCGAGGCGATCATCATCGTGCAGCCGCCTCGCGTGCCCGAGAACATGGTCTCGGCCGCCGCGCCGCCCAAGCTCGAGGACCGGCTGCCCGCCATCCAGCAGCAGGTCATGAGCCGCACGCGGCTCGAGCGCATCATCGTCGACCTCGACCTCTATCCCGTCGACCGGAAGAACGGGATCATGGAGGACATCGTCGAGCGCGTCCGCGATTCGATCGCGGTCGAGATCGTGCGCGGCGATGCGTTCAAGGTCCGCTACGTCGGGGAAGACCCGCGCACGGTCATGAAGGTGGCCGACCGCGTGTCCTCGCTGCTCATCGACGAGAGCAACCGGGATCGCTCGATGCTGCTCGAAGGCACCGACCAGTTCCTCGAGTCGCAGCTCGAGGACGCCCGGCGCCGGCTCATCGAGCACGAGAAGAAGGTCGAGCAGTACCGCCGCAAGTACGCGGGCGAGCTGCCCGCGCAGATGAACTCGAATCTGCAGGCGGTGCAGAGCAACGAGATGCAGGTCCAGGCGCTCGTCACGGCCATGGATCGCGACCAGGAGCGCCGCATCCTCCTCGAGCGGCAGCTCGCGGAGCTGGAAGCGGCGGCCCAGGATCCGTCCGCGATGGCCGGGCCCGAGACCAGCACCACCGCCCAGCAGCTCGGCGCCGAGCGCGCGAAGCTCACGCAGATGCAGCTCGTGCTCAAGGCCGACCATCCGGACGTGCAGCAGCAGAAACGCCTGATCCGCGATCTCGAGGCGAAGCTCGAGAACGAGTCGCTGTCGCGCCCGCTGTCGACCGAGGGCGGCCGCAACGCCTCGCCCGCCGAGCAGAGCCGCCAGCGCCGCATCGAGGAGACCCGGTCTCAGCTCGTCCAGTTGGATCGCGCGCTCGCGCGCAACACCGCCGAGGTGCAGCGGCTGCGCAAGCTCGCCGACACGTACTTCCAGCGCGCCGAGGCCGGACCGACCCGCGAAACGGAGATGGTCGAGCTCAACCGCGACTACACGACCCTGGGGAGCCTGTATGCCAACCTCCTGGCCAAGAAGGAGGAAGCCAGCCTCGCCCGGAACCTCGAGACGCGGCAGATCGGCGCGCAGTTCAAGATCCTCGATTCCGCGCGGCTCCCGAACCGCCCGTTCAGCCCGAACCGTCAGCGTCTGAACCTGATGGGCATGGCGGCCGGGCTGGCGATCGGGCTCGGTCTCGTCGGGCTGCTCGAGTACCGCAACGCGAGCATGCAGACGGACGACGAGCTGGCGGCGA
Organism: Acidobacteriota bacterium; assembly: GCA_020853395.1. Taxonomy (NCBI): domain Bacteria; kingdom Pseudomonadati; phylum Acidobacteriota; species Acidobacteriota bacterium. The sequence goes on along the minus strand of JADYYY010000010.1, from coordinate 318,596 downwards.
TTCTCAAGCTGCCGGTCCTCGCCGTCGTGCCGGTGATGGAGGCCGACGAGGATCGGCGCCGCCGCAAGCGGTGGCGTCTGCTCATCGGTGCCGGGCTCGGCGGGATCGTCGCCGGGTGCCTGTCGATCCTCGTCTACACGTTCGTCCGGTGACCTGACATGTACGAACGTTTCTTCGGGTTTCGGGAGCGGCCGTTCGATCTGACGCCCAACCCGAAGTACCTCGTGCTCACGGACCCGCATCGCGAAGTGCTCAGCAACCTCGAGTACGCCATCGCGAGCCGCAAGGGCGTGACCGTCGTGCTCGGCGAGCCGGGATCGGGGAAGACGACGCTGATTCGGGCGGTGCTCCAGGCGCAGCCGGAGCGCGTCCATCACGTGCACTTGAGCAACCCGACGCTGTCGCGTGAGGAGTTCAGCCAGTTGCTGGCGCTCAAGTTCGGGTTGTCGGACGCGGCGAGCGCGTCCAAGGCGATCATGTTGGCCGAGCTCGAGCGGCTCCTCAGCGCTCGGCGCGGTGAGAACGAGGTGACCGTGTTGATCGTCGACGAGGCGCAGAGCGCGCCGGATCACGTCCTCGAGGAGATTCGCCTGCTCGCCAACATCGAGGCGGACGATCAGAAGCTCGTGTCGGTGATCCTCGCCGGCCAGCCCGAGCTGGCCAGCCGGCTGGATCGGCCGAACCTCCGGCAGCTCAAGCAGCGGGTGGCGCTGCGCTGCCAGCTCCGATCGCTCACGCTGCAGGAGACCTCCGAGTACGTCGCGGGCCGGATCACCGCCGCTGGCGGCGTCGGCGGTGAGGTGTTCACGCGCGAGGCCGTCGCGTTGATGCACGAGGCCGCCGAGGGGTTGCCGCGCGCCGTCAACGTGTTGGCCGACAACGCGCTGCTCGGCGGGTTCGCCGCCGGACAGAAGCCGGTGACCACGCGCATCGTGCGCGAGGTCTGCCGGGACTTCGGCGTGGGCCGCGCCGCGAGCCCGGCCGCCGCCGAAAATGGCGCGGCGCCCGCGAGCCCGGCGCCCCGTGTCTTCGCCGGGCCGGTGACGAACGGTCCGGAGCCGGCGTCCTCGGCGGCCGACGATCCGGACGCGGAGACCGACAGTCCGACCGCGGCCGGCTGGTTCTCGGGATGGTCCGGCCGCCGGCATACGAGGCTCTTCCGATGAGCCGGCGGCGACGAGGAGCAGAGCGATGGGGCGAGTAGAAGATGCGATGCGCCGCGCGGCGGCCGAGGCCGGCAGTCCGCCGGCCACCGGCGAGTCCGACACGGCCGTGAGCGTCCTGGCACCCGAGGCGTTTCCCGTCGAGGCGCCGGCCGAGGACGAGACGCCCGCCGTGCCGGAGGCGCCGGCGGCCGAGACAGGCCTCGAGCTCAACGCGACGCACGACGCCCGAACGCCGCGGTTGATGGACGTCGTGCACAAGCGGATGACGGGCAAGCTCGTCGCCGATCGCACGATGCCGCCCACGTCGCGCGAGCAGTACCGGCGTCTCGCTGCGACGCTGCACCACGCGCAGGTCGACCACGGCCTGAAGGTCGTGATGATCGCGAGCGCCGTGGCGGGCGAGGGCAAGACGCTCACGGCCACGAACCTCGCGCTGACCTTCAGCGAGTCGTATCGCCGCAGCGTGCTGCTGATCGATGCGGATCTTCGGCGCCCGTCGCTGCACACCGTCTTCAACATCGAGCCGGCGCCGGGCTTGAGCGATGGGCTGAACGCGATCGAGAACGTCGGCTTCACGCCGCATCAGATCTCGGAGCGGCTGACCGTGCTCCCGGCGGGGCGTCCCAGCTCGGATCCGATGGCGGGCCTGACGTCAGGCCGCATGCGCCGGCTGATCGCCGAGGCCCGGGAGCACTTCGACTGGGTCATCATCGACACCCCGCCGGTGGGGCTCATGACCGATGCGAACCTGCTCGCCGCCATGGCCGACGGCGCGATTCTCGTCGTCAAGGCCGGGTCGACGTCGTACCAGCTCGCGCAACGCGCCGTCGAGGCGATCGGCCGCGACCGGCTGCTCGGGACGGTGCTGAACCGCGCGGACATGGAGAGCTTCGGCAGCCACGGCTACTACTACCACTACTACTACGGTGGCCGGGACGAGACGAGGCCGACGCTCGCCGCGCGATGGCTCGGCCGATTCGGGCGCAAGCATGCATAGGTTCACCCTGCGGTCGCTGCTGCTGATCGCCTGCGAGACGGCGCTGATCCTCGGCGCCGTCGCGCTCGCGGCGTGGCTTCGGCTGGGTGAGTGGGCCTGGTTCGTCCTGGAGCACGAGAACGGCATGCGCAAGACGCTGCTCGTGGCGGCCGTCACGCAAGCGTGCCTGTACTACGCGGATCTGTACGATCTGCGGCGGCTGGCCGATCGGACCGAGCTCCTGACGCGGCTGCTGCAGGCGCTCGCCGCCGCGTCGTTCCTGCTCGCGGCGCTGTACTACTGGTTTCCGGATCTGGTGATCGGCCGCGGCGTCTTCGCCATCGCCGCGGCGCTCGCGCTCACGGTCATCATCGGCTGGCGCGTCCTGTTCGACTGGCTCAGCACGCGGCTCGGCCCGCGCGAACGGCTGCTGCTCGTCGGCACGAACCCGGCCGCCTTGAGCCTCGCGCGCGAGCTGTACGATCGCCGCGCGGAGCTCGGCGTCGAGATCGTCGGCTTCGTCGATCCCGATCCGTCGAAGGTCGGCACCTCGCTGATCAACCCGGGCGTCGTCGGCACGATCGAGGACATCCCGTCCGTCGTGCGCGCGCGCGGCGTCGATCGCGTGGTCGTCAGCCTCGCCGAGGCGCGCGGCCGCCTGCCGATGGACAAGCTGCTCGAGATGAAGCTCGACGGCGTCACCTTCGACCACCTCGCCTCGGTGTACGAGGAGTACACCGGCAAGATCGCCGTCGAGAATCTCCGCCCGAGCTGGCTGATTTTCTCGGAAGGCTTCCGCAAGAGCCGCGCGCAGGCGGCGGCCAAGCGCCTGCTGGACCTGGTCGTCTCGTCGGTCGGCCTGATCGTCGGCGCGCCCGTGATGCTGCTCGTCGGCGTCGCCGTGAAGCTCACCTCGGCCGGCCCGATGTTGTATCACCAGCAGCGGGTCGGGCTGCACGGCCGCGTCTTCACCGTCCACAAGTTCCGGACGATGTGCGCCGACGCGGAGGCCGCGACCGGGCCGGTCTGGGCGTCGAAGCACGGTGATCCGCGCGTGACGCCCATCGGCGGCTGGTTGCGGCGCACGCGTCTCGACGAGCTGCCGCAGCTCTGGAACATCGTGAAGGGCGACATGAGCCTGGTCGGGCCGCGGCCGGAACGCCCGGAGTTCGTCCAGGACCTGACGCGCGACATCCCGTACTATCGCCAGCGCCACGTCGTGCGCCCGGGCCTCACCGGCTGGGCGCAGGTCCGCTACACCTACGGCGCCAGCACCGAGGACGCGCTGCAGAAGCTGCAGTACGACCTCTACTACATCAAGAACATGTCGATCACGCTCGACCTCGTGATCGTGTTCGAGACGGTCAAGACGGTGATCCTCAGGCGGGGGGCGTGATGAGCGCGCCGATCCTGAACGCGATGAGCATCGACGTGGAGGACTACTTCCACGTCAGCGTGTTCGACGGGCTCGTTCCCCGCGCCCGCTGGGACGACATGGAGAGCCGCGTCGTCGCCAACACGGACCGGCTGCTCGATCTGTTCGACGAGTTCGACGTGCGGAGCACGTTCTTCGTGCTCGGCTGGGTCGCCGAGCGGCACCGCGATCTCATCGCCCGCCTCGCGGCGCGCGGCCACGAGATCGCCTCGCACGGTTACGGTCATCGGCTGATCTACGACCAGACGCTCGCCGCGTTCCGCGACGACGTCCGCCGCGCGAAAGCGCTGCTGGAGGACGCGTCGGGCCGCCGCGTGATCGGCTACCGCGCGCCGAGCTTCTCCATCACGCCGCGATCGCTCTGGGCGCTCGACGTGCTCGTCGAAGAAGGTTACGAGTACGACTCCAGCATCTTTCCGATCCGCCACGACCGCTACGGCATCCCCGTGTCCCACCGCAGCCCGTATGCCATCCGGCGCGGCGGCGGCGCGATCGTGGAGGTGCCGGGATCGACGACACGGATCGGGCCGGTGAACGTGCCGGTCGCCGGCGGCGGTTACTTCCGGCTGCTGCCGTACTGGTGGACGAAGTGGGGCATCGCGCGCGTGAACCGGCAGGAGCAGCGCGCCGTGGTCTTCTACCTGCACCCGTGGGAGCTCGATCCCGATCAGCCCCGGCTGCCGGCCGGCCTGCTCAGCCGGTTCCGCCACTACCGCAACCTCGAGCACGCGCAGGCGCGCATGCGGCGGCTGCTCGGCGACTTCCGTTTCGGGCCGGTCGCGACCGTGATCGCCGAGACGCTCCGGCGCGCCCACGAGCCGTCGGACCTGGCCCTGCCGTTGCCGTACGTATGGTGAGCCTCGCGTCCCCGATCGATCGCGCGGTGCTCGCGCCGGCCGACACGGCTCCGATCCTCGTGACGCCCGCCGGCTCGGCCGCCGAGTGGGACGCGTACGTCGAGGCCCATCCCGACGCCACGGCCGATCATCTCTGGGCCTGGGGGCCGCTCGTCGCTCGCGTGTTCCGGCACGCGCCGGCGTACCTCGCGGCCCGCCGCGGCGGACGGCTGGTCGGCGTGCTGCCGCTCGTGAAGTTCCGGTCGCCGCTCTTCGGCCGCGCCCTGATCTCGTTGCCGTTCCTGAACGACGGCGGCGTGCTGGCCGACGACGACGCCGCGGCGGAGGCGCTGGTCGCGCGGGCGCGAGAGATCGCCGCCGAAGCTGGCGCCTCACACGTCGAGCTGCGGCATCGCCGCCGGCAGTTTCCCGCCTTGCCGTGCCGCGAGCACAAGCTGAGCCTCGTCCGTCCGCTGCCGTCGTCGTCCGATGCGCTCTGGCAGGAGCTGGACCGGAAGGTGCGCAACCAGGTGCGCAAGGCGCAGAAGGAAGGTCTCGAGGCGGCTGCAGGCGGCCGGGAGCTGGTGCCGGCGTTCTATCGGGTCTTCGCCGAGAACATGCGCGATCTGGGAACGCCGGTCTACGCCAAGCGGCTCTTCGACGAGGTGCTGACGGCCTTCGGCGATCGCGCGCGCGTCCACGTCGTGCGCCGCGGCGCGACGGTCATGGCGGCAGCGGTCACGATCGCGTTCCGCCGGACCGTGCTCGTGCCGTGGGCGTCGTCGCTCAAGGCCTACCGGACGCTGTGTCCGAACATGCTGCTGTACTGGTCGATGCTCGAGCGGGCGGTGGCCGACGGCATGACCACCTTCGACTTCGGCCGATCGACGCCCGGCGCCGGCACGCACCAGTTCAAGCTGCAGTGGGGCGCGGTGGCGCGGCCGCTCTGCTGGGAGTACGTGCTGCTCTCGCGCGCCGACGTTCCGGACCACGGTCCGACGAACACGACGTTCACGACGGCCATCGCGCTCTGGCAGCATCTGCCGCTGCGGCTGGCGACCACGCTCGGGCCGCACATCGTGCGAGGCATTCCGTGACCCGCATCCTCGGTATCTCCGCCTTCTATCACGACAGCGCCGCGGCGCTCGTCGCCGATGGCGACATCGTCGCCGCTGCGCAGGAAGAGCGGTTCACCCGCAAGAAGCACGATCCGAGCTTTCCGGATCTGGCCGTACAGTACTGCCTGCGCGAAGCCGGCGTGTCGATGCAGGACGTCGACTACGTCGTCTTCTACGAGAAGCCGATCCGGAAGTTCGAGCGGCTGCTCGAGACGTACGTCGGCTACGCGCCAGCCGGCTTCTCGAGCTTCGCGACCGCGATGCCGGTCTGGCTGCGCGAGAAGCTGCAGCAGTCGCGGCTGATTCGCCGCGCGATGGGCGGCCGGCGACAGACGCCGCTCGTCTTCACCGACCACCACGAGAGCCACGCGGCGAGCGCGTTCTTTCCGAGCCCGTTCGATCGCGCGGCGATCCTCACGCTCGACGGCGTCGGTGAGTGGACGACCGCGGCGATGGGCGTCGGCGAAGGCCACCGGATCACGCTCACGAAGCAACTGCAGTTCCCGCACTCGCTCGGCCTGCTCTACTCGGCGTTCACCTACTACTGCGGGTTCAAGGTCAACAGCGGCGAGTACAAGCTCATGGGCCTCGCGCCGTACGGCCGGCCCGTGTATCGGGATCTCATCGAGAAGCACCTGATCGACGTCCGCGACGATGGCAGCTTCTGGATGGACATGCGGTATTTCAACTACTGCGAGGGGCTGACGATGACGTCGGCCGCGTTCCACGAGCTGTTCGGCGGCCCGCCGCGCTCGCCCGAGTCCACGATCGAGCAGCGGCACATGGACCTGGCCGCGAGCATCCAGGCCGTGACCGAGGACATCATGCTGCGCATCGCGCGGGAAGTGCACCGCGAGACCGGCATGCGGCACCTCGTGATGGCGGGCGGCGTGGCGCTCAACTGCGTCGCCAACGGCCGGCTGCTGCGTGAAGGGCCGTTCGACGACGTCTGGATCCAGCCGGCGGCCGGCGATGCCGGCGGCGCGCTCGGCGCGGCGCTGTTCGTCTGGCACCAGTTGCTCGACAAGCCGCGCGCGCCCCAGGGGCGCGACAGCCAGAAAGGCAGCCTGCTCGGCCCGCGGTTCTCGTCGGACGAGATCGCCGACTGGCTCGACGGCCTCGGCGTGCCCTACACGCGTGCCGGCTCGCCACACGAGCTCGTGCGGCAGACGGCCGACCTGCTCGCGTCCGAGCAGGTCGTCGGCTGGTTCCAGGGGCGGATGGAGTTCGGGCCCCGCGCGCTCGGCGCGCGCAGCATCCTCGGCGACCCGCGGTCGCCGCGCATGCAGGCCACGATGAACCTGAAGATCAAGTTCCGCGAGAGCTTCCGGCCGTTCGCCCCGATCGTGCTCCGCGACGAGGCGTCGCGCTGGTTCGGGATCGAGCCGCGGCACGAGAGCCCGTACATGCTGCTGGTCGCGCCGGTCGACGAAGCGCATCGCGTGCCGATCGACGACGCGACCCGGCGGCAGATGGCGAGCGATCCGGATCTTCGGGCCAGGGTCAACATCCCGCGGTCGGCCATTCCGGCCGTCACGCACGTGGACTACAGCGCGCGCCTCCAGACGGTGGACGAGGCGCGCAACCCGCGTCTGACGGCGCTGCTCCGTGAGTTCCAGCGGCGCACGGGCTGCCCCGTCCTCGTCAACACGAGCTTCAACGTGCGCGGCGAGCCGATCGTGTGCAGCCCCGAGGACGCGTACCGCTGCCTCCTCGCGACCGAGATGGACGCGCTCGTGCTCGAGGACATCATCGTGCTGAAGCGCGACGTTTCGGACAAGGTGGACGCGGCCGAGCGCGACCGGCACCTCGCGCAGTTCCAGCTCGACTGATAGGCATCAGACATCGGACATCGGGACATCGGGATATCGCATCGATTCATCGGGACATCGCATGGATCAATCGAGCAATCGGGATATCGCATCGATCGAATCGGGAAACCGGGCTCGCATCGATCCGGCGAGGCGAGCAGGAGCACTCTCGATGCCCGGATCATCGATGGCGCGATGCCTCGATGGCCCGATGTTCGAGGCGATGTCCCGATGTCCGATGTCTCGATGGTCGATGTCAAGGAGTTGACCGTGCAATGGTCTGAGGTGATCAAGCCGCCGGCGAAGAAGACGCTGCGAGAGTTCGCGGCGCTGTGGCTCGTGGTGTTCCTGGCCATGGCGGGGTGGCGATGGTTCAAGGGATCGCACGATGGCTGGACCATCGGGCTCGCGGTCGCCGCGGTCGTCGTCGGCGCGGCCGGGCTGGCGCGGCCGGCGCTGGTCCGCCCGATCTTCACCGGCTGGATGATCGCGGCCTTCCCGATCGGCTGGACGGTGTCGCGCATCGCGCTCGGCGCGATCTTCTTCCTGGTGCTGACGCCGCTCGCCTGGGTCTTCCGCGCCGCCGGGCGTGACGTGCTGCGGCTGCGGCGGCCGCGCGCCGCCAGCTACTGGCAGCCGAAGCCGCAGGCCGCGCGGCTGGCCGAGTACCTGAGGCAGTCATGAGGGAGACGATGACCAACGACGCGTCACGGCGGCGCCGCCGGCCGAGCGTGGGCCTCGGAGCCCGCGCCACCGCCGCGCTCGTCGCCATCTTCATCGCGTTCGGGCTCTGCGAGATCGGCGTGCGCGCGCTCTATCCGGCGCCGCCCGAGCCCGCTCGCGAGCCGCAGATCGTCTACCAGACCGACCCGGCGCTCGGATTCGTGCACGTGCCGAACCAGGTCGGGTTTCTCGACGACGGGCTGGCGACGATCAACGCTCTGGGACTGCGCGGCGATCTGCCCGAGGATCCCAAGCCCGACGGCGCCGTGCGCGTCCTGGCCGTCGGCGATTCCACCACGTTCGGCTGGGGTGTCGGCGATCGCGAGACCTACTGCGCCGAGCTCGAGCGCCTGTTGCGGCACCAGTTTCCGGAGCGGCGCATCGAGGTCGTCAACGGCGGCGTCGCGGCCTACGATCTCAAGCGCGACTACAAGCTGCTCGAGCGCCTCGCGCCGCGGCTGAAGCCGGACATCGTCCTGGTCGGGCTGTACTGGAACGACCTGCCCTATGAAGGCGTCTCGCCGGACGGTGTCCGGCTGGCGGCGTCCACGGGGATCCCGGCGGCCGTCGTCCCGGCTGCCGCGGGCACGACGAGCCCCGGAACGTTCCGGCTCGGCAACCAGCCGTCGAAGTGGAACCGGCTGCTGCGATCGAGCCGCGTGCTCTACACGCTGCGGCATGCGTGGCTGTCGGCCATCGCGCCGACGTCGGCGGCGACCAACCAGGTGCAGTGGGAGATGGCCCTGCTCGACGGGACGCAATCGCCGGCCATCGAGAGCGCGTGGGCCGACGTCAAGGCGTCGTTGAAGCAGTTCCGGGATCTCGGCGCCGCCCAAGGGTTCGCCGTCGGCGTCGTCACGATGCCGATTCGGGCGCAGGTCGAGCACGAGTACCCGCAGGCGCAGTATCAGACGCGGGTCCGCGCCATCGCCGACGCGCTGGGGCTGTTCGTCGTCGACCCGCTGCCGGTCTTCGTGCAGCAGCTCGACCGCGACCAGCTCTTCATCCCGTACGATCGCATACACTTTTCGGCCCTCGGGAACGCCGATCTCGCGGATGCGGTGTTCGAAGCCATCCGCACGCGGCCCGAGTTCGAGGTGCCGGAGCAGCCGGTGGCCGGTGGTGGAGGACCTGATGGAGAAGTTCGATGACGTCGCGAAGCAGGAGGCCGGCCGCGGCCTGGTGGGGGAGTTCTGGTTCTTCCTCAGCCAGACCAAGAAATGGTGGCTGCTGCCCATCGTCGTGATTCTGCTGGCGTTCGGGGTGCTGGTGGTGCTGTCCGGCACGGCTGCCGCGCCGTTCATCTACACGCTGTTCTGAGCGCGCCCGGTCATCAGGCGGCGTCGTGACGAGCTCGGCCCGTCAGGCGACAACGGCGGCTCGCGCCGAGCGAGGCTCGTGGCGCGCGCTCGACGGCCTTCGCGCGCTCGCGTGCCTGTCGGTGTTCGTCGCGAACTTCCACCACTCGCTCGGCATGAGCGTGGCAGGACGCGCCGGCCCCTTCGATGCGAGCTACTTCGCGGAGAGCGGCGTCGGCGTGGCGCTGCTCATGGTCCTGAGCGGGCTGCTGATTGGCCGGTCCTTCTGGCAGCGGATCGATCGAGGCGAGCCGTTCGACAACCCCTGGCGCTACGTTCTGCGCCGAGCCGTCCGCATCGTGCCAGCCTATTGGGCCTGCCTGGCTGCGTTCGCGATCGCCAGCGACGCCGCATCGGATCCGGTGGACCTCGTGGCGCACGTTCTGTTCGTCAACAATCTCCGGGAGCCCTCCTTCTACAGCATCAGCCCGCAGTTCTGGACGATTGGGATCTTCGTTCAGTTCTACGTGATCGCGCCGCTGATCTTTCTCGCCATCCGCCGTGCGGGCGTTCGAGGCGTGGGCGTCGCGATCACGCTGCTGATGGCCGCGGCCGGTGCCTATGCGGTACATGCCGCGCTCATGGCGACGCGCGACACGTGGTTCGGCTGGCCGCTGACGCTGCTGACCACACGCGACGGTTATGTGCTCAGCCACTCTCCGCTGGCCCATCTGCCGCTGTTCCTGATCGGGGCGGCTGCCGCCGTGGTCCTCGTGGACGACACCGGAAGCCGCCGCGCAGCCGGCCGCATCGCGGCGGTCGTCTGCTGGACCAGCGTTGCGGCCGTCGCGTGGCTGGCATGCGTCCCGGCTGCCGATCGGCTGCAGTGGCCGTACGCCCGCTACCTGTTTCCGTGGATGCCGGTCGCACTGGCCGCGACGCTGGCCTCCGCGCCCTTGTCTCCCAGCGCCGATCGCGTGTTCGGCGTGTGGCCGCTCCGCGCGCTGGGCCGGATCTCGTACGGCGTCTACATCTACCAGTTCGCGTGCATGGTGGCCGTGGCTCGCCTGATGCAGGTCGGTCCGTCATCGGCACCGGCCGTGCGCGGCACGCTCGCTCTCGTGAGCTTGGGGCTCACGATTCTCGTCGCGAGCGCGTCGTACTTCGTCATGGAGCGGCCGCTGCGCCGGTGGGTGGACCGTCGATAGGCTCGCGGCGCAGGCCGATCGTCCATCCGGCGAGGATGTAGGCCATCACCATGTCGTGGCGGCTCAGGAACAGACCGGCGATCAGGTACACGATCAGGCTCAGTTGAAGGGCACCGGCCAGTTCCCGCTGCCACGGGTCGGACGTGTGGCGCCGGATTGACGCGGTGAGCGCGAGGACGCCGAGGAACAGCGCGAGATACAGCGCCGCGCCGGGAACGCCCGTTTCCGCCGCGGCGTGAATGATGCTGTTGTGCACGACCATCCCGCGGAGGCTCGGCGAGTAGTCGGCCACCTCGGTGGCGAATCGGCCGGGCCCGACCCCGACGACCGGGTGATCCGCAACGAGACGGGCGGAGGCACGCCACAGCGCGAAGCGTTCCGTGACGCTGCCCGACGACGTGCCCTGCAGTTCCTGCCAGGCCTGCAGGAAGCGCTCGCGATACGCTCCCGATGCGAACCACCCCGTCGCGAGCACCGCGATCGTCAGCCCTATGGCGATCCAGCGGCCGCGATGACGCTGTTGCCAAAGGAACACGAACGTGGCCGCGGCAAATGCCACCGCGGAGGCCCGGTTGTAGGTCAACGCGACGATGCCGAGGGCGAGGATGGCAGCGAGGCCGAAGGCGAGACGCGCAACCCGGCGAGGTTCGCACCTGGCGAGCAGAATCGCGAAGGGCACGACCATGAGCACGACGGGTCCGAGGTCGTTCTCGAGCACGATGCCCTCGCGGCCTTGAAGGAACGTGCGCAGTCCGAGCCCCACGCCCAGCCAGGACGCCCACTGCCGCGCGGCCGCTCGTCCGGGCATGGCCGCGCTCGCCACCCAGCACATCGCCGCCGCGTGAACGAGAAGGATGGGCGCATGCCCGCTGCTTCGCCGCGAGGCGTCCACCACGGTCCAGTTGGCAACGCTCGCGACCGCAATCCAGACGAAGAGAGCGGCCGCGACCCACGTCAGCCGCGACGGGCGCGGCTGCGGATGCGAGGCTCGCCACAGCGCCGTCCCGGCGACCGCGAAGAGGGCGATGCCGTCGAGGACTCCAGATCGCACCAGGACGTTGGAATCCGGCGAATACCGGGGCGTGCCGTACAACGACGCTGCATACGCGGCGATCGCGAGCTCCGGCCGCCGCGCCGCAGCGGCGCCGGCGGCCAGGCCGGCCGTCCAGAGGCATCGAAGGACGAGCGGCGTATCGCGCAGCAGCACGAGGCACGCGACCGCGGCCGCGATGGCGAGGACCTGCAGCGCGAGAGCCGCAGCGCGCCGCGCGGCGTCGAGTCGATCAGGCCACATCGCGTGTGCGGCCTGTCGCGGCGCGATCGTCAGCCGGCACGAGGGCTCGCGCCGCGACGTACAGGCCTCCAGCGGCGCCGAGCAGACAGAGGGCGGCATCGCTCGGATCGGCGATCTTCGGCGGCATGAAGAGCTGCGCCAGCTCGATCGCGAGCGCGAGCGCGGCGGCGTAGCCCAGGCCGGCGAGACCGATCGCGATGCGGCCCGCGCGCCCTCGAGCACGGAGCGCGAGACGCCCCCACAGCGCGCCGAGCGGCGCGAACAGCAGCAGCCGCACGAGCACCTGCTGGATGGCGTTGAACTCCGTGCCCATATAGAGCGAGAAGAGTGGCACGCGCGCGAACTCCTGGAACCGCGATGCGACGAGCACCCGATCGTGCGTCACCTCGAACGGAAACAGGAACCCCGCGAGGAGAAACGCCGTGTACGCCCCGATCGCTATGCCCCACCTGACGGCCGCCGCGACGATCCCGTGGACCGCCGTCGCTGGCGTCGCGGCGTCGGGGACGTCCGTCGCCGTCGTCGCGGCCTCAGAACGCTGGCGCAGGACGAGCCAGGCGCCGAGCGTGGATCCGGCGACCGCGAAGAGGATGTCGGTTACGTCCGTGTAGCGGCTCAGGACGAGAAGCTGCACCAGCTCGAGCGCGGTGCCGTACGCGGCGCCGCCCATGGCCGCGAGCTTGAGCACGGCGCGGCTCGGCCGCGGCCCCCAGTCGAACATCGCGATCCAGATGCCGAGCGGCACGAACACCATGAGATCGCCGAACGCCTGGTAGAGGTGCGCGCTCCACGACTCGTAGCGGTACGCGAACGGCAGGAGCGTCACCTGGCCGCGCTCCCATTTGTGGTACAGCTCGGTCACGCTGATCGTCAGATCCAGCGGAATCACCGACCAGATCGTGAAGCCGACGATGTACGCCTGCAGCAGCCACTGCACGCGCGACTGCGGCCGCCGGTCGAGGCTGTAGGTGCGGGCCCAGGCCACCGCCCGCTGGCCGATGACGAACCACAGCAGCACACCCAGGCCGCCGCCGATCGCCTCGGCGAGGATGTCGTTGCGCGAGACCGTGCGGCGGGCGAACCAGATCTGGGTGAACTCGAGCGCGACGGCCCCGGCCGCGGCGAGCGGCAGCACCACGAGGGCGCCGGCCAGGCGCGCCATCCGTCCGCGGTCGCACGCCACGGTGCCGAGCCACAGGAAGGTGAGCGGGATGAACAGCAGGATGTTGGCGACCCAGTCCGCGCGCGTGCCGATGCCGACCCACAGCGGCGGCAGCGACCGGAACCGCGCCACGGCGTCGTCCCACGCGGTCGGCCGGTACTCGAGCGGTACGAGCGAGCCGTAGACGGCGAAGGCCGTCCACGCCAGCGCCGCGAGCGCGAGGTGATGACGGCGGGGGGCAGGAGGCATCATCTCGCGGTTCATCGAGGGGTGATCTCGAAGATCCGAATCAAGGGCCCATTCGATGCGCGAGCACCGAGGACACGCAGAACATCCGTCACCTCCGACAGCTCGAACTCCGGCACCGTCACACCCGGGCGGAGTGGCGAGATCGTGACGACCGATGCGGCGCGTCTTCCGACGCAGTCCTGGAGTTCCGCGGCTCGCGGGTCGCGAACGGCGTGCGTGAACGCCGATGACAGGAGCACGAACGTGACCCGCTCGCGGTCTATGCGGGCGCATGTCCACTCGCGAGCCAGCACTTCGCGGTTCTGTGATGTCAAGCGCACCGTCATCGGCCAGTCGGATGGCGTGTCGAGTGCTGCGGCCGCGTCGGAGTCAGCGAGGATGTGGTCGTTCGAAGACACGTGGGCGGTGAGCCACTCGCGAGCGTGAAGACGCGTGTCCTGGCGCCACAGGACGGCATTCAGGGTCAGTGCCGATTGGAGCGGGATGGCGATCGTCACGGCAGGGATCAGGCCCGCGGCTAGCCGGCCGGCTGATGGTGACCAACGTCGCACGGAATGCACGGTCTCGACGACCGCGTATCCGGCCAGGAGCGCCAGCGGCGGGTAGATGGGCAGCAAGAAACGGGTGAAGAACAGTTGGCTGAGCGCCATGACCCCGACGTACACGATCGGAAAGGCACAGACAGTCAGACCGGCTGCCGATCGGCGCCGAAGGAGCAAGAAAAGACCGGCCACTGCCGCGAGACACGACGGAACGCCGAGACCAGCCGCCACCGATCGGATCATCAGCAGCGGCACCGGATCCGGTGGCTGGGTCGGCCACCTCGCGCGCGCCAGCCCGGCCTGGAACTCGAAGCCGGCGAGAAATTCCCTGAAGCTCAGCACGGCAAACGGATCCGTCAGGACGAACCCGGCCAGCGCGACGAGCCCGATCAGCACGGCAGTCATGGCTGCCGTGCGCAGGCCAGACGCGCCGGTCTGGAACGAGCGCCATGCCGTGACGCCGACCGCGCCCAGCGGCATCACGATCGCGAGTCCGCCGTTGTACTTGGCGCCCGCGGCCAGCCCAGCCGCGAATGCCGCGAGGTACAGCCAACGCGCACTGCCGGTCCGCAGGTGATACAGCGTGACGACGAGGGTCAGCAGGACGAAGGCCGTCATCGGCACGTCATTGACCGCGACCTTTGAGTAGTACACGTGCAGCGGAGAGACCGCGAGCAGCATCGCCGCCAACCATCCCACGGCCCTGCCGTGCAACAGACGTCCGGCGATGTAGACGCCGACCACCGTCGCCACTCCGAACGCGACGGTGGTGAACCTCGCAAGGCTCAGAATCACAATCGCGTGGCTCCAGGCGAACGCGCCGAATTCCCGTGCGCCGTGAAAGATGCCGGCCACGTACCCCGCAAGATAGAGGACGCCGACTTCTGCCAGGCACAGGTAGGTGAAGAGATGGCTGTTGTGAAAACGCCCCGTGTTGAGCGTGCGGTCTGCGGCCATCCGCATCGCGTTGGGGGCGTAGTTCGATTCGTCCCCGTACAACCCGTGCGGCCAACCCCAGGTGACCGACCACACGCGAAGTCCGAGCGCGCCCGCCGTGATGGCGATGAGCACCAGCCGGTCTCGCCGCACGTCTCGTCGTGGGTTCGACCGGGACGCCGACCTCCACTTGCGCCAGGCGCTGTTGCGGAAGGCCGCCATCACGTGTCGTCCCGTCTGGCAGAGCGCCTGACCACGATCGCGGCGCCTGCAGATGCGCCGATCGCGTTGGTGAGCACGTCGGTGCTCGACGGGATGCGATAGCGCGTGAACGCCTGCGCGCTTTCCACGGCCAGGCTGAGCGCGAGGCCAGCCGCGCTCACGATCGCGACGACCGTCCAGCCGCGCCGGCCGGGGCGTGCGAGCGCCCGCGCCACGGTCAAGCCGAACGGCACGAAGAGCACCACGTTGAGCGCCGTGCCGATCGCGGGCAGCGGCCCGCGGCCCCAGGTGTTCACGAACGGGTTGGGGGAGACGCGCGAAAGCTTCATCGCGACGATCTCCTCGTCGGCGCTGAACTCGAACGGGGCGAGCGTCACGACGAGGATGACGGCAGTGGCGAGCACCCAGCCGCGCGCGACACGCCACGATGTGTGCGCCATCGTCTCATCTCACCGCGGTTGCGGTTCGGCCTGCTGTCGCCGAACCGGCGCTCACGCCGGCCGCCTTCTCGAGCAGCGTGCGAAGCGGCGCCAGTCTGCGCCGCCAGGTCAGCTCGTCGAGACGGAGCGCGGCGAGGCGGTGCGAGCGAACCGCGGCAGGCTCGCCGAGCAGTTGCAGCACGGCGTCCGCGAAGATGGCCGGGTCGGTCGCGGTGACGCATCCAGGCCGCACGGCGATGGGCAGGCCATCGAGGACGACGGGCGTGACGACGACCGGCAGGCCGGCCGCGAGCGCCTCGAGCACTTTGTTCTGAAGGCCGCGCGCCGTGTGCAGCGGGGCCACCGACACCGCGGCACGCCACAGGTGCGGCGGCACCGCGGTCACCTCACCGACGAGATCGATCGACGGATCGGCGGCCGCCGCACGGCGGATCGCTGGCGTGGCGCGGGCACCGACGATCCGGAAGCGCGCGTCCGGTCGCCTCGCGTGTACGCGCGGCCACACCTCGCGCGCGAACCAGAGCACGCCGCCCTCGTTCGGCTCGTAGTCGAGCACGCCGCAGAAGATGACCGCGGCGTCGCGCTCGAGCGGCGCGGGCGGCCGGAAGGCCTCGAGGTCGACACCGTTCTCCAGCACGGAGATGTCGCCGCCCGGCACGAGCGCGCGCAACGTCTCCGCCTCGCGATCGTTCACGCAGATCGTGCCGCGGGCGCGACGGGTGGCTTCGATCTCGAACGCTCGGAGCGTTCGGGCCTCGCGCCGGTAGATCCAGCCGCGCGGCCCACGCGACCGGCGGGCGAGCGCATCCCACTTCGCGGAGTCCACGTCGACCATGTCGAGGACGAAGGGCGTGCCGGCGAGCGGCGGCGACATCGCGAACCGCGCCATGCTCGAGCAGTAGGCGAGCACGAGGTCGAATGCCGCCGGCGCATCCAGCCTCTCGAGCGTGGGCGCCACGGCGCCGTCCAGCAGCACGTGGGTCAGCGGCCGGCCGGAGGCAAGGCTCATCGCCGCACGCGCACGGTTGGCGATCCGAGGAACCCGCACCGTGACGACACGCGTGGCGTACGGCACCTTCGCGGCCTGCGCCGCCTCGTCGTCGTCGTGCACCAGCGAGCAGAGCGTCACGTCCGCGAATCGGGCCATCTCCTCCATGAGGTGGTACGCGCGAATGCGATCGCCGCGATTGGGCGCGTACGGCAGGCGGTGGGTGAGGAACAAGCAGCGGATCATCGGGGCATTTGCGCCTCGAGACGATTGCGGATGACCTTCGCCGGCACGCCGACGGCGACCGAATGGTCGGGAACGGGACGTGTGACCACGGCCCCCGCGCCGATCACGCAGTGGCAGCCGACGTCGGCCATGATGACGGCGGCGCTGCCGACCCAGGTGCCTTCGCCGATCCGCACCATCGTCCGGCGCTCGGGCTGATCGCGAATCGGGACAACGGCGTCGGTCGTCTCGTGCGTGGCGGCGCCGCTCGGCACGTGGACGCCGGCGGCCAGGAGGACGTCGCGTTCCAGGTGGACGAGGCCCAGATGGCAACGGGGCCCCACGTAGGCTCGATCGTCGATCCGCGCGCCGGTCTGGCTGAAGAGCGTGCCGAAGCCGATCGTGGCGGTGGGGGCACAGTGCGCCAGCGCGCGCGACAGGAACGCGCGCCGAACGTAGATGCCGGCCAGGCCAGGCATCAGGCCGAGCGCTTCCGTCGAGCCTTCGAGCGCGCGGTCCGCGCCCATGACCGCGCGGCGCACGACGAACGACAGGAGGGCCGGCGCGACCGCGACCGCCGCCAGCGCGCGTGCCGCGGCTTTGAGCGCGTCACGCACGGCCGACGTCCACCATGCCTGCCGGTTCGGCCCGCCTCCGCGCCTGCACCAGCTCGTCGTAGATTCGTTCGAGGGTACGCGTGCGTTCGGCGAACGACAGGTCGCGCTCGATGCGCCGGCGCGCGGAGACCACGCGCGCGGCGGCAGCGGCCGGATCGGCCAGCACCTGTTCGACGGCGTGGGCGAGCGCGTGCGTGTCGTGCGGCGGCACGATCAGCGCGTCGACGTCGGGCCGCGCCAGCTCGCGCGTCCCTCCGACGTCAGTCGCGACGATCGGCGTCTCGAGCGCCATGGCCTCGAGCACCGCGTTGGGCGTGCCCTCGTACTCAGATGCCTGGACGAACACGTCGAACGCGTCGTGCAGGCGCGCGATGTCGAGCCGATGGCCGAGGAAGAGGCACGCCGCGTCCACGCCCATGCGGCGCGACTGCGTCTCGAGCGACGCCCGCAGGCTGCCGTCGCCAACGACGACGAGGCGCGTCTCCGGACGCGCGACGTGTACGCGGGCGAACGCCTCGAGCAGCAGGTCGACGCGCTTCTGCCGCTCGAGGCGGCCGACCGTGGCGATGATCCGGTGGTGCGGCTGGAAGCCGAGCGCCGCCCGACGGGCATCGCGCTCGCCCCGCTGGCGCCGGAACGCGTCGGGGTCGATCCCGTTGAGCAACACCGTGATGCGAGCCGGATCGGCGCCGCTCGCGATCAGCCGATCGCGGATGTCGGTCGAGACGGCGATCACCCGAGGCAGGCGGCGGAGCACCTGCCGATCCAGCGGGTAGTACACCCAGCGCTCGCGGGCGCTCTGGCCCGTCCAGCCGTGGGCCGTGCCGATCGGCACGACGTCGAGGCGCCGGCTGAGCAGCCACGCCAGCAGGTTGGTCTTGTAGTCGTGTCCGTGCACGACGTCGATGGCCCGATCGCGGCAGATCGCCGCGAGCGCCGGCCAAATGCGCCGGTCGAACGAGTGCCGCTCGCGGACCTCGACGTACTCGATGTCGAGCCGGCGGGCGCGCTCGTCGATCCCGAACACCCGGTCGCGGTCGTCGCGGATGTAGCAGACGGTGACGCGAAAGCGGCGCGGATCGTGGTGCGCGGCGCCGAGCAGGATCGTCTTCTCGGGCCCGCCGCCGGTGCCGCGGACGCTGCGCAGCTCGAGGACGCGGGTCACGTCGGTCATGCGGCGGCGGCGCTGCGTCGCCGGCGCCGGTAGCTCACGCGGCCGACGACGGCAATCGCCCGTCCGGCTTCATAGGCCGCGGCGACGGCGAGCGCCTTCGGCCAGTCCGCCGACCAGATCGTGCGCAGCATCACGGTGGCGCGAAGCGCCACGAGAACGAGAGGGATCGTGAGGCT